>NZ_DASVSF010000078.1 GCF_036388275.1 Longimicrobium sp. | reverse complement strand
CGCGGAGGCCATGGCCTCCGCGCCTCGCCTCCGGGTGCCGCGCGCCCGGTCAGTAGCTGCCGAGGCGCTGCTTGATGACGGCGCCCACCCGGGTGGGCGTGCCCGACCAGTCGGTGATCAGGAACGAGCGGTCGCAGATGGGGTCCGCCGCACCGTTCTGCGCGGGCGAGGTGCCCGCGGGAGGCGCCGTCCACGACCAGGCGATCCACCCCATGCCCAGTTGGTCGGCCGTGTCCATCAGCGCCCGCGCGTACGTCTCCTTGCAGTCGCGCGTGCCGAACTCGGTGGCGATCACCGGGTCGGTCTTGGCCAGGAACGCCCAGTCGGCTTCCCAGTCGGAGGGCTGGTTGTCGTCGGGCCACTCCGGGTGGTTCCACGGGTGCGTCGAGTACGCGATATTGTACCCGCTGACGCGGTGGCCGGGCACGCCCTTGAGCTTGTATCCCCAGTTGGTGCCCGTGAGGATCACTACGTTCTTCGCGCCCGTGGCCCGCACGATGTCGTACAGCTCCTGCATGCCCACCGCCTGGAACGCCGGCCGCGGCCCGTAGGTGCTCTCAGCCGGGTGCATTCCGCCGTTCTTCCACATCGTCCAGTTGCTGTACCCGCCCTCGCCCCCGATGGGGAACGGCTCGCTGAACAGTTCGAACAGCACCCCGCCGTCGTTCTTGAACCGGTTGGCGACGTCCTGCCAGAACGGGATGGAATGGTTGCGATCGGGCATCGGCTGGTGCGTGTTGCCCACGGGCTCGTAGCTGGCGATCCCCCGGTCGCTGTACTGCAGCGCCAGGATCACGTACAGCCCCGCCTGGCGAGCCTGCCGCACCACCCGCTCCACCCGCGGGGCGTAGCCCGCGTCGTACGCCCGCGCCGTCGGCATCCAGTAGTACTGCGCCAACTCGATCCGAACCGTGTTGGCGCCCCAGGAACGGATGTTGGCGAAGTCGTGGGCCGCCGCGGTGTCCATGGACAGCCGTCCGCCCTCGGGGCTGAACGAGAGCGCCGGGCGAGACACGCCCACGAAGCGCACGGCCTTGCAGTCGGTTGCGCTGAGCAGCTTCGTGCCCACCGCGACGAAGCCGTTGGGCGCGGCGGCGAGCTCCGTGCCGTCCAGCGTCACGCGGCCGCTGCCGTCGCACTGGGCCCCGGCGGTCTGCTTGGGGCCGGTAGAGTCGCCCAGCAGCTCGCACCCGGCAAGCGCGACGGCGGCCAGCAGGGCGGCGACAGCCGGGCGGGCGCGCGGGGAGAACGAAAGTAGCATCGGATCACCTGCAGCAAGTCGGCGGGCGTGCCGCAAGCGGCTGGGAACACGGGCGTTGTGCTCCGGGCCGGGAACGGGTGTGCCCACGGGTACGCCCGCAGGGTTGGCAAGGTTCAGGCCAGCGGACGGCGTGTGCTACCCACGGCCGAAGCACGGAACTTGCCTTTGCGCGTCGCGCCCGATGGCCGGCGGCGACCGGCCGTACAATCCCGACCCCACGCGCACCTCCATGCACCCTGGCAGTGCCCTTCCGGCCCCGCGGCCGAACGAGCCGCGCACCTACGAGATGCTGGGGGTGCGCTTCAACCTTGTGGATGACGCCGAGCTGCTCGGCGCGGTGGAACGCGCCGTGGAGTCGGGTGAGCGCCGCGTGGTGGGGGGGCACAACCTCCACAGCGTGTACCTGTACCACCGCGACCCGCGGATGCGGCGCTTCTACGCCGAGTCGCGCGTCACCTTCCTCGACGGCATGCCGCTGGTGTGGCTGGCCCGCGCGCTGGGCTACCCGTCACGCCGGGCGCACCGGCACGCACCGATCGACTGGATGCCCGCGCTGCTGGAGCGCGCAAGCCAGCGGGGCTGGCGCGTGTTCTTCCTGGGATCGCTCCCCGAGGTCGAGGCGAAGGCCGCGCAGGTGTTCCGGGCGCGGTATCCCGGCCTTGCGCTCGAAACCCATCATGGCTACTTCGACGTGGCCCCGGGCAGCGCCGAGAACGAGGCGGTGCTGGCCCGCATCCAGGAGTTCCGCCCCCATCTCCTTTGCGTGTGCATGGGGATGCCGCGCCAGGAGCAGTGGATCGTCGACAACCTGGAGCGGCTCCCGGCCGCCGCCATCTTCGACCTGGGCGCGCTGATGGATCTCTTTGCCGGCGCCCTGCCCACCCCGCCCCGCTGGGTGGGCCAGGTGGGTCTCGAGTGGCTGTATCGGCTGTGCTCGCACCCGCGACGGGTCTGGCGGCGCTACCTGGTGGAGCCCTGGTTCCTGCTGCCGCACCTGGCGCGCGACCTGGTCCGGAGCCGCCGCGCCCCGGCCATCCGGGGCGAGTAGCGTTCGCACCGCGATCCGCCTTGCGGTGGGGCGGTTCCGGGAGTAAACTCGGCACCCTTTCTGCGGTGCCTTTCATCGGCGGATCGCCACCATCCGTTTGCGTCGCGAAGGGCCCTCTCCGGGGCGCCCGCCGACGCTCGTCCTGGTCCCGGTCTTCGCCATCGTCCGTCCCTGAGCGGGGCTCCCCCGGCCCCGCCGCACGTCCGCGCTTCTGCTCCGTGGTATCGACATGTGGTTCGTGGGTCGCCGTACCGTCGCGCCGTTCCTCGTCCTTTCCGCGCTCGCCTCCGCGAGCTGCGACGCCCTCGAACAGAACGCCATCCGCGAGGTGGGGCTCGCCAGCCGGCTGGCGGCCGAAACGCCGGCTTCGCGGCAGCCCGCGCCGCCCGCCCCGCGCGAAACGATGCCGCCCATCATCCGCGGCATCTACGTGAGCTCGTACGCCATGGGCAACCCGGTGCGCCGCGCCGAGCTGCTGGCCCTGGCCGACACCACCGAAATCAACGCGTTCGTGGTCGACGTCAAGGACGAGGACGGGGTGCGCTATCACAGCGGCATCCCGCTGGCCATGGAGGCCACGCACCCGGGGAGCATTCCCGTCCGCGACCTGAAGGCGGTCGCCGACACCCTGCGGGCGCACGGCATCCACCCCATCGCCCGCGTGGTGGTGTTCAAGGACCGGCGCCTGTCCCGCGTTCGCCCCCAGTGGTCCATCCGCACGCCCAAGGGCGAGCCGTGGCGCGACCACCAGGACCTCACCTGGGTCAGCCCGTGGGAGCGCGGCGTGTGGGAGATGAACATCGCCATCGCCGAAGAGGCGGTGCGCGCCGGGTTCCGCGAGGTGCAGTTCGACTACGTGCGCTTCCCGGAGCAGTACGGCAGCCTTCCGCTGCAGGTGCATCCCGCGGCGGACAGCGCGGGCGACCGGACGGACGCCATCGCGGGGTTCCTGGCCGCCGCACGGGCGCGCATCCATCCGCTGGGGGCCACGATCACGGCGGACGTGTTCGGCCTGTCGATGAACGAGTCGCGCGACGTGGGGATCGGGCAGCAGTGGGAGCGCATCTCCGCCACGGTCGACGGCGTGCTGCCGATGGTCTACCCCTCGCACTACTTTCCCACGCACCTGGCCGGCATCGCCCGTCCCAACCGCATGCCGTACCAGACGGTGCTGCACTCCGTGGGAATGGGCGTCATCCGCAACCAGCGGCTGAAGGAGGCCGGGATCCAGCCGGCCCGCATCGTTCCCTGGCTGCAGGCGTTCACGGCCACGTGGAACGACCGCGGCTTCCGCTACGGCCCGCAGCAGGCGCGCGACCAGATGCGCGCCGTGTACGATCTGGGACTGGAGGACTGGATCCTCTGGCATCCCAACTCCAACTACGGGCAGATCGCCGGGGCCTTCGCCCGCGAAACCGCGCCCGAGTCCAGGCGCGTGGTGCCGCCGGGATCGCTCGCGGCGACGGTGGACCGGTTCGACCGCGAAGGCGCAGCCGCCGAACGCCAGCGCCTTGCCGCGACCGCGGACTGAGCAAAGCCGGACGAAGGATGAAGGAAACGCCTCCGGGACCCTGGGTCCCGGAGGCGTTCTTCTTTGGCGCAAACACTCACGGCTGACGCCACCTGGCGCACATTTCCGCTCCGTCCGCGCCAGAGGTGGTACCAAGACCATTGCGCCCACCTCCTGCCCCTTGCAGATTTTCTGATCTTCATACATTCTGCAGGAGCTACACCGTGGCACAGTCGGAATCCATCAAGGTAGGGAAGCGAGGCGCGATCGTGCTGCCGGCCGCGCTTCGCCGCCAGTACGGCCTCGAAGAAGGCGCCACCCTCATCGCCGAGCCCACAGAGGAGGGCATCATGCTCAAGCCAGCCGTGGTTCTTCCGTTCGAGCGGTACACGCTCCAGCGCAAGGCCGAGTTCCTGCTCAACAACGCCATCGGGGCCGACGAGTACCGCTGGGCCGCCGCCGAGGTGCGCCGCATGGGGCTGGACCCCGACGGCATCCCGCACGAGCAGCCCTCGTCCTGAGGCGTGGACGTCCTGTTCCTGGACGCCAACGTGCTGTTTTCGGCCGCGTACCGCACCGAGTCACGGCTGGCGCGGTTCTGGTCCCTGCCCGGCGTGGAGCTGGTCACCTCGGCGTACGCCATCGAGGAGGCGCGCCGGAACCTGATGCGCGCCGAGCAGGTGGAGTGGCTGGACGTGCTCGCGGGCGGGCTGCGCATCGTGCATGAGCGGGGAACGTGGGCGCTGCCGCGCGACGTGATCCTCCCGGACAAGGACCGCCCCATCCTAGCGGCGGCGGTCATCAGCGGCGCCACCCACCTGATCACGGGCGACCAGGCGCACTTCGGCGTGTGGTACGGCCAGCAGCTCTGCGGCATCCTGGTGCTGCGCCCCGCCGCGTACCTCGAATCGCGGCGCTGACGCGGGTCCACACGAAGAGAAAAGCGCCTCCGTGACGTCGGGTCCCGGAGGCGCTTTCGTGTGCGGCTGACGGCGAGATCAAAGGTCCATCTCGGCGGCGACCAGGTCGTCCACCGTCTCGCGGCGGCGGACCAGCGTGGCCTCGGCCCCGTCCACCATCACCTCGGCGGGGCGCGGGCGCTGGTTGTACTGGCTGGACATGGAAAAGCCGTACGCGCCCACCGTCATGATGGACAGCAGCTCGCCGGGTTTGGGCACCTCCATCTCGCGGTCCAGCGCCAGGAAGTCGCCCGTCTCGCAGATCGGGCCCACCACGTCCACGTGGCCCCGAGCGCGGCCGTGCGGCTCCACCGGCTCCACGGCGTGCCACCCCGAGTAGTGGCTGGGGCGCAGCAGGTCGTTCATCCCCGCGTCGGTGATCACGAAGCGCTTGCCGCCGCCCTCCTTGACGTACAGCACCCGCGTCAGCAGCGCGCCCGATTCGCCCACCAGGAAGCGCCCCGGCTCCACCACCAGCTTCAGCCCCGTCGCGGCGACGGCGGGAACGATCTCGTCGGCCCACTCCGCCGCGGAGATCCGCGGCCCGCCCTCGTAGCTGATCCCCAGCCCACCGCCCAGGTCCAGGAACTCCAGCTCCACCTCTTCGCGCTTCAGCTCGTGCGCCAGGTCCAGCACGTAGTCCAGCGCCTGCCGGAAGGGGCCCACCTCCAGGATCTGCGAGCCGATGTGCACGTCGATTCCGCGCACCCGCACGCCCGGCATCTTGGCGGCGATGCTGTACAGCGTGCGCGCCCGCGCCGCGGCGATGCCGAACTTGGTCGCCGCGTGGCCGGTGCGGGTGTACGCGTGCGGCGTGGGGGTGTCGATGTCGGGGTTCACGCGCAGCGCCACGGGCGCGCGGGTGCCCATGGCGCACGCAAGGTCCGAAAGGGCGCAGAGCTCGCCCTCACTCTCGACGTTGAAGGCGTAGATGCCAGCGGAAAGCGCGGCCGCCAGCTCGATCACCGTCTTCCCCACCCCGCTGAAGACGATGCGCTCCGGGGGAATGCCCGCCAGCAGCGCCCGGTGAAGCTCGCCGCCGGAAACGATGTCGGCTCCGGCGCCCAAGTCGGCGAGGGTGCGGAGAACGGCCAGGTTGCCGTTGGCCTTCACCGAGTAGGCGATCAGGTGGGGCACCGGCGACAGCGCGTCGTCCAGCTCGCGGAAGCGGTCGCGGATGGCGTTCTGGCTGTACACGTACAGGGGCGTCCCCCAGCGGGCCACCAGCTCCTGCATGGGAACGTTCTCGCAGTGCAGCACCCCGCCCACGCGCGGGAACGCCTCGGCCGCCAAAGGCTCAGCGATGTTCTCCAATCGTATTCCTCCGCTGTTTGACGCTGTCGCTCGAACCGCCGCGCCAGAAACAAGGACCGCCCGCAGGGCGGCCCTTTTCCGTGTCAGTACGACTTGGCCCAGACCGCCTCGTGCTGGGCGGCCGCGCCGCACACCAGGCATGCCTCGGGCGCCGTCTCGGAGCGGAACTCCTCGAACGGCAAGCAGCGGATGGTGGCCTTGGTGTCGTCCTTCACCTTTTCCTCGCACTCGCCCGAGCCGCACCAGCCCGCGTAGACGAACCCGCCCGGGCCGTCCATGATCTCGCGGAAGCGGTCGTACGAATCCACGCCCCGGTGCGAGTTGGCGTCGCGGCGCGCGCGGGCGCGCTCCAGCAGGAAGGCCTGGTAGTCCTCCAGCCGCTGCGCCATCGACGCCAGCACCTCTGCCTCGGGAAGGAACTCCTTGCGCTGCTCGCCTTCGGGAATGCGCCGCGCCAGCACCACCTGGCCCTTGGCGATGTCCTTGGGGCCCACCTCGATGCGGAAGGGCACGCCCTTCATCTCCCACTCGAAGAACTTGGCGCCCGGCGTAAGCTTGTCGCGATCGTCCACGTGCGTACGGATGCCCGCGAGCGCGGCAACGATCTCGCGCGCCTTGCCCAGCACCAGCTCGCGCTCCTCGTCTTTGCGGTAGATGGGAACGATCACCACCTGGATGGGCGCCACGCGCGGGGGCATCACCAGCCCCGCGTCGTCACCGTGGGTCATCACCAGGCCGCCCACCATGCGGGTGCTGGCGCCCCACGACGTGTTCCAGGCGAACTCCTCGGCCCCGCTCTCGCTGGCGAACTTCAACGCGAACTGCTTGGCGAAGTTCTGCCCCAGGTTGTGCGAGGTGCCGTTCTGCAGCGCCTTGTTGTCGCCCATCATCGCCTCGCACGTGTAGGTGCGCAGCGCGCCTGCGAACTTCTCGGACTCGCTCTTCTGCCCGGTGACCACCGGCATCGCGAGCCATTCTTCCATGAACTCGCGGTACACGCCCAGCATCTGCAGCGTCTCGGCCTCTGCCTCGTCGTGCGTGGCGTGCGCGGTGTGGCCCTCCTGCCACAGGAACTCGGTGGTGCGCAGGAACAAGCGGGTGCGCATTTCCCACCGGACGACGTTCGCCCACTGGTTGTACAGCAGCGGCAGGTCGCGGTAGCTCTGCACCCACTTGCTGAACATCTCGTAGATGATCGTTTCCGACGTGGGCCGCACGATCAGCGGCTCCTCGAGCTTGCTGTCGGGGTCGGGGATCAGCCCACCGCCCTCCACCGCCTTGAGTCGCGTGTGGGTGACGATGGCCGCTTCCTTGGCGAACCCTTCCACGTGCTCGGCCTCGCGGGCCAGGAAGCTCTGCGGGATGAAGAGCGGAAAGTAGGCGTTCTGGTGCCCGGTTTCCCTGAAGCGCAGATCCAGCCGGTCGCGCATCAGCTCCCACAGGCGGTAGCCGTAGGGGCGAATGACCATGCATCCGCGCACGGGCGAGTAGTCGGCCAGCTCGGCCTTGAGCACCACTTCGTTGTACCAGGCGCTGAAGTCTTCGGCCTGGGTGGTCAGCGCTTTTTCGTTGGCCATGAGATCGGTATCGGTCAGGCCGCCGATGAAGGCGGCGGCGATGTCAGTTGCGAGGAAATCCGATTCGGCTCAGCGCTCGAACAGGCGGCGTACAGGCACGTTCATCCCGGGAACCAGGTCAGACAGGTCCATCTCCTCGTCAGCACCGAGTTCGGCCGGGTGGCTCCCGGGGCGAAAGAGCGTGGCAGTCACGCGATCGTAGTCGATGACCAGCACCACACGCGTTCCCGCGTTCAGCCAGCGAGCCACCCTGGCTGGGAGATCCGCCGCTGAACGCGCGTCGGACACGACCTCGCCCGCGAGGTCCGGTGCGCCCTCGAAGTAGAAATCATCTTCGTAGCGCGCCGGAGGCGTCCACCGCCCTGCCGCCACGAACGCGAAACTTGGAGCCAGGACGGTATCGGGAGCACGCTCCACCAGGAAACCGGCGGGACCCACCACCTCGCCCACTCCGCGGCGGTACACGTGCTCGTTCAGCGCGAAGAGCCCGTTGCTCGCGAGCCGTGCATGCCGCCACCCTGCGAGCGGCCGGTCGTGGATCACTCCGCGGATCAGTTCCCGGCGCGTATTGCTGTCCGGCATCCGGAACAGCTCCTCCGCGGTCACCAGGCTGCTGGTCGTCCCCGTCATGCCGCCCTCCAATTTCCGAACGCACACCTGCTTGCGCGGAAAGCCCGCGCCGGCTCAGCCGTACGTTGCCGGCGCGGGCGTCACGGTCGGCCCAGCTCGGCCAGGGGGACGCGCGACTCATGGCCGGTCTCCATCTCCTTGACGACGGCGACACCTTCCGCCAGTTCGTCGGGACCCAGGACGACGGTGCGGCGCGCGCCCACGGCGGACGCGTTCTTGAACTGCTTGCCGACCCCAGCCTGTTTGAGCCCGTACTCCACCGAGGCGCCCGTTTCGCGCAGCCGGTGCGCGAGCGCGAGCATGTCGTCGCGCTGCTCGGGGGTGACGGCGATCAGGTAGTAGTCCACGCTCTGCTTCGTCGACGGCAGCAAGCCGCGGTCGGTCAGCAGCTCCTTCAGCACCACGTCGCCCATCCCGAAGCCGAGCGCCGGCAGGTCCACACCCGCGATCTGCTTGAGCAGGTTGTCGTAGCGCCCGCCGCCGCAGATGGCGCGCAGCTCGCCGCGGGTGTCGAACAGCTCGAAGACGATCCCCGTGTAGTACGCCAGCCCGCGCACGATCGACAGGTCGAAGCGCACGTAGTCGCCCAGCCCCATCGCCCGCAGCGCGCCGAAGAACTGGCCCATCCGCTCGATCTCGGGCCCCACGCCCTCGGTGGACCCGTACGCCTGGCGCACCGCGTCGAAGTCGGTGTAGCGGAAGATGTCGAGCACCCGCTCCGCCGCCTCGTCCGTCAGCCCCGCCTCGCCCGTCAGCCGCTTCGCGATCACTTCGCGCGAATCGCGCTCCAGCTTGTCGATGATGTTGTAGACCAGGATCAGCTGGTCTTCGGGCGTCCCCGCGTGCAGGAGCAGCGCGCGCAGCAGCCTGCGGTCGGAGATGCGCGCCACGAAGTCGTCGGCGGTAAGCCCCAGCACGCGCAGGATGTCGATGGCGGCGGCCAGCAGCTCGGCATCGGCGGCGACCTCTTCCTCGCCCAGGATGTCGAAGTTCAGCTGAAAGTGCTCGCGCAGGCGCCCGCGCTGCGCCCGCTCGTAGCGGAACAGCTGCGGCAGCGAGAACCACTTGATGGGCTTCCGCATTCCGCCCGCACGCGCGCCGGCCATGCGCGCCAGCGTGGGCGTCATCTCCGGGCGCAGCGCCACGTGCCGACTGCCCTTGTCGACGAAGTCGTACAGCTGTTTGACGATCTCGGGCCCCGACTTTTCCGTGTACAGCTCCAGCGGCTCCAGCGGAGGCCCGTCGTATTCCTGGAATCCGTAGCGGCGCGCCACCTCGCGCCACGCCGCCATGATGTGCGTGCGGATGGCGAGATCGTCGGGATAGAAGTCCCGGAACCCGGGCAGCGCCTGAAAGTTGGAGTTCGACATAGCCGGAGAATGTATCTTCCCCCGCCCGGGCAGAGCAACCGGTTCGCCAGTCAGAGTCCCGTCCAGCGCGTGCGCAGACCGGACAAATCGCAGGACACTTGATCGGACAACAGGGCCGATGTACATTGCGTCCGATAGTTGCCACACCCGGAGGTTTGATGATGAGTCTTGTGCAGACGGAGCGGCGGGCGGCGGCGGATGTGATCGACTGGGCGCATTCCGCGCTGGCTTTGAACTACGGCGAAATCGGCGTTGCCCTCAAAACCACGGAGCGTACGGTGCGTCGCTGGAGAACGTGCAAGTTTACGCCTCGCGGCGCTGCCCGCGACCGGCTGGAAACTCTTCGTGAGCTACGGCACCTGCTCACTGCGGTGTTCGGCACCGAGACCGCTGCCGCCGAGTGGCTGCATTCGTCCGTCCCCGCGCTCAGGGGCCGCACGCCCGCTTCGCTGCTGCGAACCGGTGCCATCGAATCGGTGATCGAACTCCTCGCGACGATCGAGTCTGGAGCGTACGTGTGATATGAGAGTGACGCGGCGTGTCTGGAGACACGTCCCTGTCGGCGCCGAGCCACTGCATCTGGGGTGGATCTTGAAAGCCGGGCGGGGTCGCTGGAATAGCCGGCGGCCCCGCCTTCCTTGTTTATACACATCTTTCACGCCAGAGACGGCCATCGCAGAGTTCGAGAAGCACGTAACCGCCTATGGAGCCGGGGCTTTGCGACGCGACCTCGTGTCCATCGACGTGTCCGTCGGCCCCGTTCTCGACCTCACCTGCCCTGCCACGCTCCATCGCTACGACCTCACCCCCGCTGCGCTGCGGAGCGATGATCCGTACGACCTGGCACGCTGCCGGGCGCTCGCGGCGCGCGCCGTGATCGACGACGATCACCGGGCCATCCTCGCTCCATCCGCCGCACTTCCGGGCGGAACCAACCTGATGATCTACATCGAGAGCCGCGCCGGCCGGCTGGAACTCGCCAACGGTCCCGATCGCATCACCATCACGCCCGAGTTCCGCCTGGGCAGCTGAGCGCGGGCAGACGACTTGCTCCGATGCCCGCGCATGTCGCTGCTCGCGGTGGACCTGGGGCTCCGGACGGGGCTGGCGCTGTACGGGGATGATGGACGGCTGCGGTGGTATCGATCGCAGAACTTCGGCAGTGCGTCGAGGCTGCGGCGCGCGGTGCACGGCCTTCTGAACACGCTGCCAGAGGTACGCTGGCTCGTTCTGGAGGGCGGCGGCAACCTGGCCGGGATCTGGGAGAACGAGGCCGAGAAACGCGCGCTCGAGGTCCTGCGGATCGGCGCGGAGGTGTGGCGGCAACGCCTGCTGTACGGCCGCGAGCAGCGCACCGGCGCGCAGGCCAAGAGCAACGCCGATCCGTTCGCCCGCCGCATCATCGAGTGGTCCGGCGCCCCCCGCCCCACTTCCCTGCGCCACGATGCCGCCGAGGCTATCCTCATTGGCTTCTGGGGCGCGCTGGAAGTGGGGCTTCTCGACGCAGTCCCGGTCGAACTGCGTCGCTAGACGACGGGGATTTCCAGTGCCGCCAATGCGTCGCCGACCGTGTGCACCGAGCCGGTGACGAGCACGGTTCCGTAGGGCGCCATCGTCTCGGCGCGCATCAGGGCTGCGGAAAGGTCGGGGATCACGCGGATGGGGATCTGCGCGTCCAGCGAGCGCGCGACGTGCTCCGGGTCCCACCGCCGGCCCTCCGGTGCAGTCGGCGCGGTGGTGAGGATGGCGGCGTCCGCACGGGCTAGCAGCGGCGGCAGCATCTCGTCCCACTCCTTGTCCGCGAGGATGGCGGCGATCACCACCAGCGGGCGGTCGAACGCGACCTGGTCCAGCGACTCGCAAAGCGCCTGCACGCCCGCAGGGTTGTGCGCCACGTCGAAGATCCACGTTCCACCACGGATGCGCTCCACCTGCATCCGCCCCGCCCAGCGCACCTCCGCGAACCCCCGCTCGATCGCTTCCCATCCAGGACGGACGTCATCGGGCAGAAGTCCCAACAGTTCCGCCGCCAGCGCCGCGTTGCGCGCCTGGTGCGCCCCGATCAGCGGAATCCGGACCTCGTGGCTCCCCCAACGCTCCGACCCCAGGCTGAAGCGTGTCCCCTCGAGCGAGAGTGAGACGTCGCCGATGCGCGCCGCGCGGTCCAGCTCCGTCAGCGGCGCGCCGACCTCCGCCGCGCGCTGGCGCAGCACGTCCAGCGGCCCCGCCGCGGTCTCGGCCGTGATGGACGGGACACCGGGCTTGAAGACGCCCGCCTTCTCCGCCGCGATCTCCTCCAGCGACTCGCCCAAGTACTCCGTGTGGTCTCGCGCCACGTTCGTCACGGCGACGGCGAGCGGGCTGATCACGTTCGTGGAATCCAGCCGCCCGCCCAAGCCGACCTCCACGACCGCCAGGTCCACACCCGCCTCGGCGAAGCAGAGAAAGGCGAGCGCCGTGGTGGCCTCGAAGAAGGTGGCCTCAGTCCGCTCGATGGTGGGACGCAGCCGGGCCTCGCACGCCGCGAGCAGCTCCGCATCCACCGGATGCCCGCCGATGCGGATGCGCTCGCGGAACGACACCAGGTGCGGCGAGGTGTATAGGCCGATCGTCCGCCCCGGGTGCGCGGCGCGCATCGCGGACTCGCACAACGCCGACACCGAGCCCTTGCCGTTGGTGCCCGCCACGTGCACGGAAGCGAATCGCCGGTGCGGATGGTCCGCACCGGCGAGCAGTTCTTCCGTCCGTTCCAGCCCCCAGCGGATGCCGCCCGAGGTGCGGGCGAAGAGCCAGGCCGCGGGATCGTCGGGCTTCACGCCGCTTCCCAGGCCCGCGCCGCCTCCGACGCGGGCAGTCCCATCATGTGCCGCAGCATCCGCGACACGTACGGCTTCATCTTCCGCCGGTCGATGATGTCGTCGAGCATGCCGAACTCCAGCAGGAACTCCGAGCGCTGGAAGCCTTCCGGCAGCTCCTGCTTGATGGTCTGCTCGATCACCCGCGGCCCCGCGAAGCCGATCAGCGCGTTGGGCTCGGCCACGTTGATGTCGCCCAGCATGGCGTACGACGCCGTCACGCCGCCCGTGGTGGGGTCCGTCAGGATCGACACGTAGGGCAGCCCCTCCTCGTGAAGCTGCGCGAGGACGGCCGAGGTCTTGGCCATCTGCATCAGGCTGAAGATCCCCTCCATCATCCGCGCCCCGCCCGACTGCGAGATGATGATCAGCGGCTTGCGCCCCTCCAGCGCCCGCAGCCCCGCGCGCGCCAGCTTTTCGCCCACGACGGAGCCCATCGACCCGCCGATGAAGGAAAAGTCCATCACGCCGATGGAAACGGGAACCGCGTCCAGTTCGCCGTCGCCGGTGAGCACCGCGTCGCCGTGGGTGCTCTTGCGCTCCGCCGCGATCAGCCGGTCGCGATAGGCCTTCAGGTCTACGAACCCCAGCGGGTCGGCCGAGCGCAGGTCGGCGTCGAACTCGGTGAACGTGCCCTCGTCGATCAGCAGCGACACGTACCCGTCGGCCGAAAGGCGCAGGTGAAACGCGCAGCTGGGGCAGACGTTCCAGTTCTCCTTAAGCTTCTGGGTGTAGAGGATGTCGTTGCAGTTGGGGCACTTTTCCCACAGCTCGCCGGGCAGGTCGCGGCGGTCGGCCGCCTGCAGGCGCGTCTTGGGCTTGCGAAACCAGGCCATGAGGACCGGAGTTGGATGCGGTGGAATACGGACGGAGGCCACACCGAGAGGCGCGCCAGCCCCGAGTGGGGCTAGCGCGCCTTTTCGGCGGCGATTCGCTGGATGACGGCCATGGCCAGCAGGTTCACCAGGAGGAACGAGCCGCCGTAGCTGATGAAGGGCAGCGGAATGCCGGTGACGGGCATCACGCCCACCGTCATCCCCACGTTGATCAGCACGTGGGTGAACCAGCTTCCCAGCAGGCCGATGGGCACCAGCGAGGCAAAGGGATCGCGCGAGCGCTCGGCGATGCGGATCAGCCGCCAGAAGATCAGGCCGAAGGTGATCAGCACCGCCATCACGCCGACGAAGCCCAGCTCCTCGCCGATGACGGAAAAGATGAAGTCGGTGTGCTGCTCGGGAAGGAAGGCCAGCCGCTTCTGCGGCCCCTCCAGGTACCCCTTGCCGAACCATCCGCCGCTGCCGATGGCCACGCGGCTCTGGATCAGGTTGTAGCCGCTCCCCCGCGGGTCGATGCTGGGGTCCAGGAACACCAGGAAACGGTTCTTCTGGTACGGCTTCAGCACGTTCCACAGCGGCAGCGCCACCGCGCCCGCCACCGCGTTGGCCACGAAGATGGAAACCTTCTCCGACAGGAACGCGTTGCGATAGAACAGCATGGCCAGCAGCAGGACGATGTACACGCCCCACACCCATGCGCTGATGGAAAGGAACAAGCTGAGCAGCGGGCTGACCAGGAAGAAGATGGTGGCCAGCGGGGTGCCCGCCCAGTACAGCGACCACACCAGGATCGCCGCGAAGGCCAGCGCCGAGCCCAGGTCCGGCTGCAGCATCACCAGCCCCATGGGCAGGGCCACCACGCCGATGGGCTTCCACAGCTGCCACAGCGTCTTCGGCGGCTCGCGCCACTCGCCCAGCACGCGCGCCAGCATCAGCACCGTGGCGATCTTGGCCATCTCCGACGGCTGAAGGCCCACCGGCCCAATGCGGATCCAGCTCTTGGTGCTGGCGCCCGTGGTGCCGCCGCTGCCGAACACCAGCGCGGCCATCAGCAGCACCAGCCCCAGCGCGTACGCCGGCTGCGCCCCCCACTCCAGCCACCCGATCCGAACCTTCAGGATCATGTACAGGATGGGCATGGCCAGGCTGAACCACATCAGCTGCTGCTTCCACGTTCCCTCGGCGCGGGTGCCGGGTACGTCCACCATCCCCGCGCTGAAGATCATGGCGATGCCGAACAGCGCCAGCCCCACCACCAGCCAGAAGAGGACCGGGTCGCCCAGGCGCACGGCACGATAGCGCTTCACCGGGCCACCTCGGGCAGCCGGGGAACCGCCATCGAACTACCCTCGGAAAGCATCCTGCTCATCTCTATGCCACCGCCCGGTACGCCGACGCCGCGGCCACCCCGGCCGCGGCGGCATACGCCGCGGCCACCAGCGAGAAGGCCAGCACCGTCACCGGCCCGGCACTGTCGTTCACCATCATCAGCAGGTACATCCCCGCGTCGTACAGCCACTTGCCGATGAACAGGTAGGCGGCCAGCAGCACCGGGCTGTCGCCCGCCACCACCTCGCGCGAGCGCGCCCCGATGTACCCCAGGATGCTCAGCACCAGCGCGCCGGCCCCCAGCGTGTGCGGGTTGGCGGCGCCGTCCAGCACGCCCAGGAGGCACCCCAGCCCCGCCGCCCACCCCGCCCGCATGCGGCGCGCCGCCAGCAGCAGCGCCACCAGGAGCAGGTCGGGCGCAAAGGCGCCCAGCCCCAGCCCCACCCGCAGCACGAAGTACAGCAGCGCGAGCACCGCCACGAACCCCACGAATTGCCAGCGCGTCCCCTCGGTCACGTCCCCTCACTCCACACGGCTGGTGTCGGCAGCGGCCGACGGATTTCGGGGCGCCGGCAGTCCCGGCGGCACCCGCGGCTCGCCTGGGAACACCGGGGTTCCCGGCAGTTCCGGCGTTGGATCTACCCTGCGCGGGCGCGGAGCCGGGCGGGTCTGCGGGCGCGCCTGCGGCCGCGTTTGCGCGGGCCGCGCCGGCGCCGCCGCGTCGGGCGAAAGCGGGCGGGCCGTGTCGGCCGACGGGGGCGGGGCGGTGAGCCGCACTCCCCAGGCCCCCGCCAGGTTCTGGTCCGAACGTCCCGTCACCGGCTGGCCCAGCACCAGCACGTGCGCCATCTGCGCGGGCGCCACCAGCGGCCGGACGTAGTAGATGCGCTGCCAGCCGTCGGGGTCCTTGCCCGTTCCCGCCACCCGGCCCACCGGAATGCCCTGCGGGTACACGCCGCCCTCGCCCGAGGTGACGATCATGGCCCCCGTGTCGGGGGCCGTGTGGAAGGCCACCGGGCTGAAGGCCAGCAGCCGCTCGCCGTTGCGCTCGATGGGCTCGGCCACCCCGTACGTCTCGCCGTCCAGCGTCATCACCGAGGCGCGGAAGTTGGGGTGCATCCACGCCCGCATGATGGCCGACTCCGACCCCAGCTGCGACACCTGCCCCGCCAAGCCCTCGGCGGTGATCACCGCGGCGCCGTCGGTCACCCGGTCGCGCCGCCCGGCCGAAAGGCGAAGCATCCCGTCGGAGCCGGGGCCCGCCATCCACCGCCCCTCGGCGGGAACGAACGAGTAGGCCAGCCGCTCGCGGAAGCCCAGCAGGCCCCGCAGCTCGCGGTTTTCGGCGGCCAGCGTGGCCTGCCCCACCAGGTAGGCCGCCAGGCTGTCGCGCTCGGCGCGCAGGCGCGCCGCGTCGGAATAGCGGCCGTGGCGGTCGGCCGCGCCGCGCTGCATGGCCAGCACCGGCCGCAGCGCCGTGGCGCGCAGGGCGTGGCCCACGCCGTCGCGGTAGGGCTCGGGCATCAGCAGCAGGAGCAGCGAAAGGGCGGCGAACACCCCCGCCAGGGCCAGGTCCCGCTTGCGGCCGCGCTCGCCCGCGCCGCGCAGGTAAGGTCTGAACGCGCTCAGGACGTCAACACTCCTCTGTACTTGGCCACGTCGTCCAGGATGCGCCCGGCGCCGCGCACGACGCAGGTGAGCGGGTCCTCGTCGACGTGGATGGGAAGGTTGGTTTCACGTGCGATCAGGCTGTCGAGCCCCCGGATCAGCGCGCCGCCGCCCGTCATCACGATCCCCCGGTCGACGATGTCGCTGGCCAGCTCGGGGGGGGTGATCTCCAGCGCCCGGCGAACCGCCTCGACGATGGCCTGGATGGGCTCCTGGATGCACTCGCGGATCTCCTGCGAGTGCACCCTCACCGTCTTGGGAATGCCCGACACCAGGTCGCGCCCCTTGACGTCCATCTCCCGCTCGTCGCCGGTGCTGTACGCGCTGCCGATCTGGATCTTGACGGCTTCGGCCGTGGCCTCGCCGATCATCAGGTTGTAGTTCTTGCGCATGAAGGTGACGATGGCGTTGTCGATCTCGTCGCCCCCCACGCGGATGCTGGTGTCGCACACGATGCCCGACAGCGCGATCACCGCGATCTCGGTGGTGCCGCCGCCGATGTCGATGACCATGTTGCCCGTAGGCGTTTCTACCGGCAGCCCAACGCCGATGGCTGCGGCCATCGGCTCGGCCACCATGTAGACCTCCTTGGCCCCCGCCGCCGCCGCGCTCTGCCGCACGGCCCGCCGCTCCAGCTCGGTGATGCCGCTGGGCACGCCCACCACCACGGTGGGCTTCAGCTTCAGGAACCGCTTGCTGGTGACCGTCTGCAGGAAGTAGCGGAGCATGATCTCCGTTACGTCCACGTCGGCGATCACCCCGTCCTTGAGCGGGCGCACGGCGGTGATGCCTTCGGGGGTGCGGCCCAGCATGCGCTTGGCCTCCAGCCCGATTCCCTTGATGCGGTTGGTGGCTTTTTCCACCGCCACCACCGAGGGCTCGTTCAGGACGATCCCCTCGCCCTTTACGTATACGAGCGTATTCGCCGTCCCCAGATCGACGGCGATGTCGTTCACCGGGATGAAGCTGCCAGACCGTAACCAGCGAAACATGTCTTTCGTCGTAACTTTCTCGACCGGGGGCAGAACCCGCGGGCGCGTCGTTTCGGCGTGCAAACCGTGGAAATATCGGAGCCTGCAAAGCTAGGCCCCCCCACGTACCCCCGCAACCCGGCGCCCCGGAAGTCGCCGCGGCCAGATGCACGGGCCATGCCGGGCGGGCGCGCCCTCAGCGGCCGGTAGACCCGAAGCCCGATTCGCCCCGGCCGGACTCGCTCAACTCGTCCGCTTCTTCCACCTCGGGCGCCAGGAAGCGGGCGAACACCAGCTGCGCGATGCGCGTTCCGCGCGGAACGGGCACCGGCTCCGTCCCCGCGTTCCACACGATCACCTTGAGTTCGCCCCGGTAGTCGGGGTCGATCGTCGCCGGCGAGTTGGGAAGGGTGATGCCGTGGCGAAGCGCCAGCCCCGAGCGCGGGCGCACCTGGCACTCCACGCCATCCGGCAGCTCGATGGCGAGCCCGGTCACCACCAGGCGCCGCTCGCCGGGCTGCAGCACGAAGTCCGGCTCGGCCGAGGCCACGTCGTAGCCGGCCGAGCCGGGAGTCTGCCGGGCGGGGAGCGGCAGGTCGGGGTTGTGGGGAAGCCGCTTGAAGCGGACCCGCATGGGTTCGGTCATGGGAGCTTTCGAGGGAGGTCCCGGATGCGGAACAGCCCCCACCGGCGCGAGGTCCGGTGGGGGCTGCGGGCCGTCTCCGCGGGCGGATCAGACCAGGACGGACTGCAGCGGCACCAGCGGAAGGCCGAAGGCCTCGGCGACGCCGGGATACACCACCTGGCCGTTGACCACGTTCAGCCCCAGCGCCAGCGCGGGGTCCTGGCGGCAGGCTTCCTTCCACCCCAGGCGCGCCAGGCGCATGGCGTAGGGGAAGGTGGCGTTGGTGAGCGCCAGCGTGGAGGTGCGCGGCACGCCGCCGGGCATGTTCGCCACGCCGTAGTGGATCACCCCGTCGATCTCGTAGATGGGGTCTTCGTGCGTGGTGGGGCGGATGGTCTCTACGCAGCCGCCCTGGTCCACCGCCACGTCGACGATCACCGACCCGTCCTTCATGCGCTTCAGGTCGTCGCGCTTGATCAGGTTGGGGGCCTTGGCGCCCGGCAGCAGCACCGCGCCCACCACCAGGTCGGCCTGCTCCACCCGCTCCATCAGGTTGTGCCGGTTGCTGTAGATCATCTCCACGTTGGCCGGCATGACGTCCGACAGGTAGCGCAGGCGCTCCAGCGACACGTCGAGAATGGTGACGCGGGCGCCCAGCCCCGCCGCCATCTTGGCCGCGTTGGTGCCCACCACGCCGCCGCCGATGATCACCACGCTGGCGGGCGCCACGCCGGGAACGCCGCCCAGCAGCATCCCGCGGCCGCCGTAGTACTTTTCCAGGTACTTGGCGCCGGCCTGGATGGCCATGCGCCCCGCCACCTCGGACATGGGCGTCAGCAGGGGGAGCTCGCCGCTGTCCAGCTGCACCGTCTCGTACGCCACGCACACGGCGCCCGAGTCGATCATCCCGCGGGTGAGCGCCTGGTCGGCGGCGAAGTGGAAGTAGGTGAACAGGAGCTGGCCCGGCCGGGTGCGGCCGTACTCGATGGCGATGGGCTCCTTGACCTTCATGATCATCTCGGCCCGCGCCCACACCTCTTCCACGTCGTGGATGGTGGCGCCGACGGAGGTGTACTGGTCGTCGGTGAAGCCGCTGCCCAGCCCGCCGCCGCGCTCCACCATCACCTGGTGGCCGGCCTGCACCAGGGCCTCGGCGCCGGCGGGCACCAGGGCGATGCGGTTCTCGTTGGTCTTGATTTCCTTCGGAACGCCGATCAGCATCGTCAGCAGCGGGTTCGGGTATTTCGGTGGTGCGTCTGGCCCGCTCACTTCGGCGGGCGGGCACAATATACACGCGCCGCCGGGTTTGGCGAGTGTCTGGTCACGAGGTCACTACCGTAACTACGGTAACTACGGGGCGACGCCCATCCACCGTGGTGACCGTAGTTACCGTCGTGACCGTCGTTACCGCTGTTCCTCGTTCGCGTGGCCGTCGGCCTCGCGGGGGTTGGCGTCGGCGTCCGAGGCTGCGTCGCGCTCGCGGGCGTGCTGCGCGCACAGGCGGGTTTCGGGGATCACGTCCAGCCGCTCCATCCCGATGTCCTGGCCGCACACGTCGCACAGCCCGAAGCGCTCCGGCTCCTTGTACAGCAGGCGCAGCGACTCGTCGATGGCGTACAGGCGCCGCCCCTCCATGCTGGCGAAGAGGAAGTCCTTTTCGTGCTCCTGGTGCTCGGTGGCGATGTCGGCCGGGTGGTTGTCGGCCAGGCTCAGCTCGCCCGTGCGCTCGCGCAGGTCCTTGGCGGTCTCGTCGAATTCGCCGATCGCGTCGAGCACCTGCTCACGCTCGCGCAGCAGCCGCTGCTCGATCTGCCTGCGCTGTTCTTCCTGAAGCATCGGGGGTTGCGGTCCGGGTTAGGTTGTCGGCGGCCCAGTGCCGCGCGTGCCGCCGGCGCGCACCGTCAATCTCCGTGCCTGCCCCGTGACCGACACCGGTTCCGCAGTGACCCAGCCCCGTCCCCCGCTCGTGGGGTACCTTCCCGGCCTGGCGCTTTCCGCCGCGCTGGCCGCCGCCGCGTGGGCGCTGCAGGAGGTGGAGGTGCGGGCCACGGGGCACGCCGTGGTCGAGGCGCTGGTGCTGGCCATTCTGCTGGGGATGATCGTGCGCACCTTCTGGAAGCCCGGCGCGCGGTGGGAGCCGGGAATCTCGCTGACGGCCAAGCAGGTGCTGGAGATCGCCATCGTCCTCCTGGGCGCGTCGGTGAACCTGCCCCTGCTGCTGCGGGCCGGCGCGCCGCTGGTGATCGCCATTCTCGCCGTCGTCGCCACGGGGCTGGTGGCGGGCTACGGCATCGGCCGGGCGCTGGGGCTCAACCCGCGCCTCGCCACGTTGATCGCCTGCGGAAACGCCATCTGCGGCAACTCCGCCATCGCGGCCGTGGCGCCTGTCATCGGCGCCGACGACGAGGACGTGGCGTCGTCCATCGCCTTCACCGCCGTGCTGGGCGTGGTCGTCGTCATGGGCCTGCCGCTGCTGATTCCCGTGCTGGGCTTCGACGCGTACCGCTACGGCGTGCTGGCGGGAATGACGGTGTACGCCGTTCCGCAGGTGATCGCGGCCACCTTTCCCGTCAGCGCGCTGAGCGGCGAGGTGGGCACGCTCGTCAAGCTGGTGCGCGTGCTGCTGCTGGGCCCCGTCGTGGTCTTCTTTGCCGTGCGCAACCGCAGGATCGGCGAGCAGAAGCTGGCGCCCGGCGCCTTCGTGCCGTGGTTCATCACCGGCTTCCTGGTGCTGGCCGCCGCGCGTTCGCTGGGCGCCATCCCCGCCGAGGTGGCGCTGCCGGTGCGCGAGCTGTCGCGGTGGATGACGGTGGCTGCCATGGCCGCGCTGGGGCTGGGCGTGGACGTACGGGTGCTGGGCCGCGTCGGAGGGCGCGTGATCGCCGCGGTCACCGGATCGCTCATCGTGCTGATCAGCCTGAGCGCCGCGCTGATCGTGCTGCTGGGAATCGGCTGACGCCGGAACGCACTTACGCACTCACGCACTCACGCACTGAAAGAGGCCCGCCCGGAACATCCGGATGGGCCTCTTCTGCTCCCCAGCGCCAACCGCTACTTCCGGCGGAACACCGCGACGCGGACGGTCGAAGGCGGGCTGGCGCCGCCCACGCGCAGGCGCACGGAGGCGAAGGCACTGGCGGGCACTCCCACGCGCGAGAACGCCGCAGACCCGCCGTATGCCAGCGTGATGTTGTCGGTCACCCCGTTCCCCGGCGCGCGAACGGCCAGCGGATAGCGGTCTCCCGCGGTGTAGTTGATCCAGTTGTCGATGATGTCACGGACGTTCCAGCTGGGAAGCGTGTACTGCGCCGGTGTTCCGCTGCCGAGCGCGTCGTCGGCGTACGTGGCCGCGACGAAGTCCCGCGCCCAAGGCATGGGGTCCGTGCCCAGCGCATTCTGCAGGTTCACCAAACCCGTGTCCTGGGCCGTCTTCACCAGCGCCGCCCAGAACGTGCCCTCGGTGCCACCCTTGCGGTCGGCCGCGTAGCGCAGGAACGACCAGGCCGCGCCGCGGGTGGGCAGGTTGTCGTTGGCCTGGAAGAAGCCGCCCGTCGTCGGCGAGAGCAGCCACTGGCGCAGGCGCCCCGTGTTGGACTCCATGTACGAGAACCATGCGCTCTGCACCGCGCCGCCGTCGAACAGCTGGGCGCCGCCCAGGTTGGCGCGCGCGCTCGTCCCGGAAACGTGGTAGAACATCAGCTCCTCGGCCACGTGCGCCAGCCCCTCGTCCAGCCACGTGGCCTCGAACCCATTGGCATTGTTCACGTACATCCGCCGCGACGCGTTGATCAGGTGCTCGAACTCGTGGGCCAGCGTTCCCACCGTCTTGCTCTTGACCAGCTCCACCGTCCGCACGTTGCCGTTCACCGTGCCGCCAGGATCGGCCGCCAGCATGTAGAACATCTCGGCGCGGTTGCTCGAGGCGCACTGCGCCGGCTCGAACAGGTCGCGCGCATACACGAAGCCGCCCACGTACGCGCTGGATCCCGGCGGGGTGAGCTCGTTCACCGCGCGGGTGTAGAAGGCGATCACGCGGCCGCCGTTCTGGTCCAGGTCCGCCGGCTCGCCGTAAGCCGCGGTGATCGCGGGCCACACCTGGTTGTCGAAGGTTTCGGCGATCGCCGCGTAATCCGCGACTGTCAGCCCCCCGGATGGGTTCGTGGTGTCGGCGACGATCACGATGCGCGTGCCCACGTGCACCACGCGGCCCGTGCGGTTGTCGGGGGCGCTGCAGGGCTGGTCCGTCTCCACGTTCAGCGTCATCAGGCCGCCCACCACCGGGACACCGGGGGTGACGGCGCGCCGCGGCGCCGGACTGCGTGCCATGCCGCGGGCCATCAGCGGCCCGAGCACCCGCCGCTCCGTTTCCCGAAGCCGCGTCTCCCACCTGTCGTCGCGCTGAAGCCCGCCCGCCAGGCTGAACCCGGCGCCGGGGAGCCGCGCCGGGTTCGGGCCCCCGCTTGCCGGAACGATGCCAGACGAGGTGAGCCCCAGCGTGAGGCCTCCCGCCGTGCTGGGCGAAAGGTTCATGGGCATCACGGTGTACTCCGCCCCGCCGGTGGTGCCAGGCAGGCAGATGTCCGCGCCCGCCGGCATGTCGGCCACGTACACGCCGCCGACGGCGAGGTTGGGGCAGACGGAGATCTTCGCCGCGCCGCTGCGTACGCCGCTGCTGGCGGAAATCGTCACCGCGCCGGGGCTCACGCCGGTCACCACGCCCCCGGCCGTCACCGTGCCGATCGCCGCGTCGGAGGTGCCCCAGGTGATGGTCTGCCCGGGGATCACCCGCCCGACCACGTCGCGCACGGTCGCCGTCAGGGGCTGCGCCGAATCGGCCATCAGCGTATCCGCCGGCGGGCTGACGTCCACCCATCCATTGGGATAAGGAACCTGGGCCGCCACGTACACCTTGAAGGTGAAGGTGGCCACGGTGGGGTCCACCGTGAACCGCCACGTCACCTCCTCCGACGTGGCGTCCATCGCCAGGTTGCCGTCGTACTGGAAGTACGGCGCGTCGCCGCTCAGGAACGTCGCCGTTCCCGAGGCGTTCCTCACCGACACGGCACCGGTGGCGCTGGCAGGCATGGAGGCGAAGAACACCCGCACGCCCGCCGGGTCCGGCGTGGTGCCGTTCGTGGTGCCCAGCGGCTGCGGGATGAGGTTCTGCACCGTCGCGTCGAACCTGAACGTGCTGTCGGCGGCGGTATACGCCGCGTTCGTGCCGGACATGAACACGAACTCGCCCTGCCCGCCCACGATCAGCCCCGGCGCCTGGCCGGTGGACGGAGTGGCGGACCGGCAGCTCACCGCGCTAGATGTCACGCGGGCGGTGCAGTCCAGCACGGCGAGATAGGGCGCGTCCGGCGCTTCGACCGGGAGCGCGACGGGCCCGTCCCCGGAGCACGCGGGCAGGAGGGCGGAAAGCACGAGCGCGAGTGCGCCCAGGCGGAACTTCGGGGTCATGGGGTGGGGGCAGATCGGGATCGGAGAACGCGGCGGGGCGCCGCGGTATGGGTCGTGGCTACAAAGATGGTGTGAGGCCAGGTCCTCGTCAACGATGCGTACACCTCGCACATGTTCCGCCGGCGTGTGAAGAACGAACCGGCCGCTCGCCCCGAACGGGACGAGCGGCCGTGTTCTTCATCCCGCGGGCTAGCGCGGGTCGGCGATCACCCCGAACGAGTCGGGAGCGCGGTCCAGCGGCCCGGCCAGCCACACCCGCGCGCCGATCGAGGAGCGCAGGGTTTCGGGAAGGCGGGCGATGGGGAGCCGCCTTCCGTCCTCGGTGACCAGCGCGAATCCCTGCCCCTCGCGCGCCAGGATGCCGTCCACCGCCGGGACGCCGCTGGCGGTTCGGACCGCCACCCGGGCGACGGCGAAGCGCCCTCCGGCGGCGCGTTCGCCCCAAACGGTCACCTCGAGGCCGGTGAGCCGCCGCAGCACCCCGGCGTCGCCGTCCAGCGCCACGTCACGGGTGCCCCCGGCCACGCGGAGCACCACCCAGGACGCCGGCTCCGAGCCCACGACGTCCACCATCCCCCGGAGCGAGTCGGCGGAGACCGCCTTCGCGGCGGGGGCGGGGGTGCCCCGCGTACACGCCAGCAGCGCGAGGACGCAGGGAACGAGGAGGGCTCGCCGCACCCTACTGCAGGCGCGCGACGGCGATGCGCAGGTTGGAGGACGGCGCTCCACCGCCGTTCGCCTCCAGCCGCAGGAGCTGCGCGGCCGTCTGCGTGCCGGTGAACTCGTAGTATCGCGTTCCGCCCCCGCGCAGCGTGAGGGTGCTCAGCGTCGCGACGCCTCCGAAGCTCAGCGGCGTGGGCACCAGCGGAAACGGCGTCGTGTACGTGCCGGGCAAGTCGGCGTTCAGCCCCGCGTAGATGCTGCGCAGGTTCCACGTGGGAAATTGCAGGTCGAGGCTGGGTGCCCCCGACAGCGCGGGATGGTCGTCGGCGTACAGCGTGAGCCCCCACCCGCCCAGCAGCTGGTCGATGGAAACACCCGCGCGCCCGCTCAGGTTGGTGACGCCCGTCGTGGTCGAGTTGGTGAGCGCCGTCAGGAACGCCGCGTCGGACGCGCCGTAGCGGTCGATGGCGTAGCGGACCAGCGACCACGAGATGGCATAGTAATTGGACCCGGCGTCGTCCTGCGACGGCCCGAACGGCGAGTAGAAGCGCGCGTTCTGGCCGATCAGGTGGTTGTTCAGCGACGCGAAGTGCCGCTGCATGATCGCCGCGGGGCGGCGCGTGTTGGCCGAGCACTCGGGCCAGCTCGGCGGCACCCGCACGTCGCAGTAGACGTTGATGGGGTTGGCCGCGCTGCCGTAGCCGGTGTTCGCCTTCCACGCCACGTTGTCCACCGCGTTCCTCATCCACAGCTCCTCGGAGTGCCGTGCCGTGCCCTCTTCCAGGAACGCCGCCTCGAACGGCGCACCATTGGCGACGCGCGCCGACATCGACGCCACGTGCTTGCTCTCGTGGATGAAGGTGGAGCGGATGGTACGGTACCAGTTCTCGGCGGTGTTTCCGCTGTAGCCCGCACCGGCCGTGACGGGCTGGTAGGCGTAGAAGTACTCGCCGAAGTTGCTGGAGCCGCTGGCCCCGGTGCCGGTGTACGGCCCGCCCACGGCCGGCGTGCTCGCATCGTCGTTGGGATACTGGTCGCAGCTCACCACGAAACCGGCCACCCCGGTGAACGAGGTGTTGATGCGCGGCGTGAACAGGGCGATGAGGATCCCGTTGTTGTCGGTCACGGCGTCCCGCCGCAGGATGTCACCGAAGTTGGTCCGGACGATGGGCTCCATGTCGGCGTTGAACTGGTCGCCGATCTTCTGGTAGTTGGCCGCCATCGTGGGGTTCAGCGAACCCTTGAACGCGTCGGGGGTGGCGTCGTCTTCGTAGATGGCGATCTTGCCGTCGAAGTACACCCTCGTGGCGCTCACCACGTAGAAGCTGTTGCAGAAGCCGGCCGCGGCGATGTTCGCCACCCGGAAGGTGCGGCTGAGGGGCGGATCGCCCATCACCACGTTGCGGTTGACGCGGCCGGTGCGCGTTCCCCCCGCACCCGTGCCGAAGCGGCCGCGAAGCCGCTCGTACTCCACGCGGTTCTGCTCCAGCAGCCAGTGGTGGCGCTCGTCGGTCACGCGCTGCCGGGCGGTTTCCATCTCCTGCTGAAGCGACGCGGCGGGTCGCAGCGGCTGCTCGGCCACGGGCTCCGCCTGCAGCTGGGCCGGGGCGGCCAGGTCGCCGTCGCCCGAGAACTGGAAGGGCGTGTTGGACGTGGGCGACGAGCTGACGCTGAACACCGTCACCGCGTACCGCGACGCGGCGCCCGTGGCCGTGAGCTCGTTGCAGTGCGAATCGGTGGAGCTCGAAAGCACCAGCGCCTCCCCCACTCCCACGGTGCGCTGCGTCACCTGCAGCGGGTGCGTGAGGCTACGGCCCGCCATCCCGCCCTGGCTGACCGTCACCGGCACGGAGCCCGAGGCGGTGCACGGAACCGTCACCGTCAGCGACGTGCCTCCCGCGCCGCCCGTCACCGTGGCCGCGCGGCCACCAATCGTGACCGTATTGCTGCCGGGCGTCGCGTGGAAGTTGATCCCCGTGATGGTGGCGCTGGCCCCCGGCACCAGGGTCGCGGGGGAAACCGACGTCACCTGCGGCGCCACGCTCGCCAGGGCGCCGGACGGCATCTCGGTCGCCACGTACACGGCGAAGGTGAACGAGGTGGCCCCACCCATGTTGAACCGCCACTGCTTGGCGGCCGACGCCTCTCCCGGGGCCAGGATGCCGTCGGCGCCCAGCTCCGCCTGGTCCGTCCCGCCGATGCTTCCGCCGTACTGGTAGTACGCCTGTCCCGGCGCCGTGAACTCGGCGGTCTCGGTGGGGTTGGCGACCGTCACGATGCCGCCGCTCCCCGAGGGAGGCGCGATCAGGAACACGCGGATGCCGCCATCGTGGCGCGCTGCCCCGGTTGCCGTGGCCATCGCCTGGTTGGACAGGTTCTGCACGGTGGCGTTGAACGAGAAGACCTGGGTTCCGGCGTCATACGCCGCACCGGACGACGCCATCCGCACATAGAGGCCCTGGCCGCCCACCGTCCGCTGGTCGAAGCGTGGCGCGGGGCCCGGGACCGGAGCCACGGGTGCTGCGCCGTCGGGATCCGCGCATTCCACCGTGCCGCTGGCCACGTTGGCCGCGCACTCCAGCCGCGCGATCACCACCGTGGGGACCGGGGCTTCCCGATTCGCCCGGGTGGGCGCGTCGTCGCATGCCGCGGCGGCCAGCGGCGCGCACAGGAGAGCCAGTCGCCGGGAAACCGGCAGGCGCGCAAAAAACGATCGCATGGGGTGCTTGCGGGACCAGGGGGGCGGTGCACGGCCGGGAACGTGGCGCATGCGCGTAATTTGAGGGATTCCAAATCTGAAGATCGCGAAGATCCCGCGCAGCGTCAACGGCCCCGAACGGGACACGATTTCCAAAAAACAGAAAAATGGTACAGGCGGCGCGCGCCTCGCCGGGAAAGGGGCCCGGGTTGCCGCCGGAGACACACGGGGGCGTGGGGAGGGAACTCCACAAACGAACTGGCCCGCCCCACGAGGTGGGGCGGGCCGGAAGTGCCCGGAGTCGGACTCGAACCGACAATCCCTTGCGGGAGGCAGATTTTGAGTCTGCTGCGTATACCGATTTCGCCATCCGGGCGGACGGCCGCAAAACTAACGGAAAGGGCTCGCGGGATCAACCACCGCCGGGGCGGGCGCGCCTTCCAGCAGTTGCAGCGCGTACACGGCGCGGCGCAGCGCGCGGATGCTGTCGCCCGAGGCAAGCCCGGCGCGCGCGCCCAGCAGCAGCGCACGGGCGTTCCGCTCGGCCGCGCCCGACGCGGCGCCCGCCTGCAGCCGGGCCTCGGCGCTGGCCAGCAGCCGCAGCCCCACGGCCATGGGGGACTGCTCGCGGGCGGCCAGCGTTCCCTCGCTCAGGTGGCGCACGGCGGCGGCGGTGTCGCCCGCGGCCAGGGCGGCGCGGGCCGCCTGCGCCCGGGCGGCGACGGACGCGGCGGCGGCGGCCAGCTCCGGGTGGGCGCCCAGGTCCAGCCGGGCGCGCGCGCGGTCCGTCCACGCCTCGAGCGCGGCCAGCGCACCCAGCATCCGCCCGGCGTCGGGAGCGTGCGCCACCCCGGCGGCGGCCTGGCGAAGGGCCTGCGCCTCCAGCCGCAGCGCCTCTTCCGGCCGGCCGGCGGCGCGGGCCCGCTGCGCGCGTGCGCGAAGCGCGTCCACCCCGGCGCGGTGCGCGGCGGACAGGTACGGCAGCCAGGTTTCCGCCCGCGGCAGGCCCCGCGGCTCGGCGACGGCCACCCAGGCCCGGCCGCCCGCCACCTGCACGTACGAGGTAGGCGCGGTGGGCCCGTCGTCGCACGCGGACACCGCCAGGAGCGCGGCCGCGCAAAGCACCGCCAGCGGGCGGAAGACGCGAAGGGGCATCGGGTTGCGAGCAGGAACGGGTACCGCGGGAATGGAAGACAAACATAGGGCGGCGGGGCGCCGACGGTCAAGCGCCGGCCCGCTCCGTACGCTTGACACCCTTTCCGCGCGCGGGATAGGTTGACGGACGTTCGAACACGGTTTCCCGGACACCCGCAGATGAGCACGGACGAGCGCAGCGCGTACGACGAGAAGCTGGAGAGCATCCTTCGCGCGGCCGCCCGCATCTTCGCCGAGAAGGGGTACCACCAGGCCAGCATCCGCGACATCGCGCGCGCCACGGGCGTCAGCCTGTCGGGGCTGTACTACTATTTCAACAGCAAGGAAGAGCTGCTCTTCCTGATCCAGGACCACGCGTTCGGCACGCTGCTGAACAACCTGGAGCGGCTGCTGGCGGGCGAGGAGCAGCCGCACCGGCGCCTGCGCCTGCTGATGGAGAACCACCTTCGCTACTTCATCGCCAACACGGCCGAGATGAAGGTGCTCTCGCACGAGGCCGAGGCGCTGACGGGCGACTTCCGGCGGCGGGTGAACGCCAAGAAGCGGCGGCTCACCGAGATCGCCCTCGACATCTTGCGGGAGATCCGCCCCGGCGGCGACGTGGACCTGCGCGTGGCGACGTTCGCCATGTTCGGGATGATGAACTGGCTGTACAACTGGCACCGGGCAGACCGCGACGTTCCGCTGGACAAGATCGTCGACGACATGTACCGCATCTTTCTCGAGGGATTTCAGCCCGCCGGCGCCAAGGTTCCGGCGCTGGCGCGCGAGGCCACGCCCGGCGAATCCCGTCCGTCGATCTGGCGCTCGGGCGCCGACGAGTAGCGCCGCGCCCGAACCTTTCACTTCACCACCGGAGCAACCTGATGGCAACGCTTGCCGCTGACGTGCCGACCGAACCCCAGACGCTGGTGCACTACGAGGTGCAGGACGGCGTGGCGATCTTCACCCTCGACGATCCGCCGGCCAACACCTACACGCACGAGATGATGCGCCAGATCGACGCGTGCATCCTGCGTGCGCGGTTCGACAACACGGTCGACGTGATCGTCATCACGGGCAAGGGCGAAAAGTTCTTTTGCGCCGGCGCCAACATCAACATGCTGCAGAAGGCCGATCCCACCTGGAAGTACTACTTCTGCCTTCACGCCAACGAAACGCTGCTGAAGCTGGAGCACACGCCCAAGCTGGTGATCGCGGCGCTCAACGGCCACACGGTGGGCGGCGGGCTGGAGATCGCCATGGCGGCCGACCTGCGCATCGCGCGCCGCGGCGCCGGCAAGATCGGCCTCCCCGAGGTGGCGCTGGGCGTGCTTCCCGGCACCGGCGGCACGCAGCGGCTGACCAAGCTGGTGGGCACCAGCAAGGCCATCGAGCTGATGGTTCAGGGCAACAACATCGACTTCGACGAGGCCGCGGCCATGGGCATCGTCAACCGGGTGATCGACGCCGAGGGGCGCGACGCGTTCCTGGCCTCGGTGCTGGAGTACGCCCGCCAGTTCACGCGCCCCAACAAGGCCACCTTCGCCGTCGGCAACATCAAGCGCTCGTGCCAGAGCGGCGCCGAGCTGCCGCTGGAGCAGGGGCTGGCGCTGGAGCGCGAGCTGCAGGCGCTGTTGTTCAACTCGCAGGACGCCAAGGAAGGCCTGAACGCCTACGTAGAAAAGCGCACCGCGCAGTTCACGGGCAAGTAAGCTTCGCAGGTCCGATCGGGAGGGAGCCTCGTGCTCCCTCCCGTGGTATTTGGGGTACAGGGCCGCACGGGCGAATGAATTCGCTGCAACGACCACACGAAGTCCACCTGCGTGGACTGGCTTGCCTGGGTGGGAGTTCCGCTTCGTCGCGCGTCCGGACATAGTACTTTCTCCCCCTCCCCTGCGCAGCGGGGGAAGGGGGCCGGGGGGAGGGGGCTGCCGCGGCATTCGAGGCACCCGTTCGAACCCCGATCGAAGTTCTCCCCTCTCCCGGCGCAGTTTGCCGGGGGAGGGGCCGGGGGAGGGGCCCGCCGCGGCATGCACCGGCACCTCTTCGAACCCCGATCAAGTTCTGGCAGGCACGCACCACATCGAAACGAGCGCACATGACGGATACGGCGACGCTGGACATCCAGCCGGGACGGCTGTTCATCGGGGGCGAGTGGCAGGACGCCGCCTCGGGCAGCACCTTCGACACCATCAACCCCGCCACCGCCGAGCCGCTGACGCAGGTGGCCGAGGCGGGCGCCGAAGACGTGGACCGCGCCGTCCGCGCCGCCCGCGAGGCGTTCGAGAGCGACGCGTGGCAGAACCTGGACGCCCGCAAGCGCGGCAAGCTGCTGTACGCCATCGCCGACCGGCTGGAAGAGCGCGCCGACGAGCTGGCCGCGCTGGAAACGATGGACAACGGCAAGCCCGTGCGCGAGGCGCGGATGATCGACATCAAGGAGTCGATCGACTGCTTCCGCTACTACGCGGGGTGGGCCGACAAGATCGCCGGCGACGTGATCCCCGTTCCCGGGCCGTACCTGAACTACACGCGCCGCGAGCCGGTGGGGGTGTGCGGGGCCATCATCCCCTGGAACTACCCGCTGCAGATGGCCGCGTGGAAGGTGGCGCCCGCCATCGCCTGCGGCAACACCGTCGTCCTGAAGCCCGCCGAGCAGACGCCGCTCACCGCCCTGGAGCTTGCTCGCGCCGCATCGGACGCCGGACTCCCCGCCGGCGTGCTGAACGTGATCCCCGGCTTCGGCGAGAGCGCCGGGGGCGCGCTGGTGAACCACCCTGACGTGGACAAGATCGCCTTCACCGGCTCCACCGCCATCGGCAAGCTGATCCAGCGGCAGGCGGCGGATTCGCTCAAGAAGGTGTCGCTGGAGCTGGGCGGCAAGAGCCCCAACATCGTGCTCGACGACGCCGACATCGAGGCGGCCGTGCGCGGCGCCAGCATGGCCATTTTCTACAACAGCGGCCAGGCGTGCACCGCCGGCTCGCGCCTGCTGGTGCACGAGAAGATCCGCGACGAGTTCGTGGAAAAGCTGCTGAAGCGGGCGGCGGGCTTCGTTCCGGGCGACCCCATGAACCCCAAGACGCGCTTGGGGCCGCTGGTGTCCGAGGAGCAGCTGGACCGCGTGCTGGGGTACATCGAAAAGGGCAAGCAGGAGGGTGCGGAGCTGCTGCTGGGCGGCGACCGCGTGGAGGTGGGGGGCAAGCGCGGCTACTTCCTGAATCCCACCGTCTTCGGCAACGTGACGCCGCGGATGACCATCGCCTGCGAAGAGATCTTCGGCCCCGTGCTGGCGGTGCAGACGTTCAGCGACATGGACGAGGCCATCCAGATCGGCAACGCGTCGGAGTACGGGCTGGCGGCCGCGGTGTGGACCCGCGACGTGAGGAAGGCTCACCACGTCGCCCACAAGCTGCGCGCGGGAACGGTGTGGATCAACACCTACCACAACCTCGACACCGCCTCGCCCTTCGGCGGCTACAAGCAGTCCGGCTACGGACGCGAGCTGGGCCGCTACGCGCTGGACCTGTACACGCAGGTCAAGAGCGTGTGGGTGAACCTGGCGTGAAACACAGTGCGTGAGTGCGTCAGTGCGTGAGTGCGGAAGGGGCCCACTCACGCACCGGCCTCTCTCTATTCCGGATGGAGCGCTTCACATGCCGATGAAACCGGTGTTCGAGAAGACTCCCACGGGATACATCGCCTGGGTGGATGGACTGCCGGGGGCGCTCACGCAGGGTGATTCTCTGGAGGAAATACGCGACAGCCTGGCCGATGCGGTCTTACTCGTCCTGGAAACGCGGCGGATGATGGGGGCGATCGATGCCGGAGGGCTCTGGCCGCCAGCACGGATGTCTGATCCGCTGCCCGACCATTTCGACGCGGGCGATCATGGGTGGATCAGGCAGCCGTTCATCCTGCGGCTCGATCACTTCCTGGTCCTCAATGGCTGATGCACGCGGAAGGCACCGACTCACGCACTGCCGCACTTCCGCACTCACGCACTTCTTCTCCATGACTGACGCATACATCATCGACGCCTGCCGCACGCCGGTGGGGCGGTTCAACGGCTCGCTCGCGAGCGTGCGCCCTGATGACCTGGCCGCGACGGTCGTCCGGGCCATCGTGGAGCGCACGGGCGTGGACCCCGCCCTCGTGGACGACGTGATCTTCGGGTGCGCCAACCAGGCGGGCGAGGACAACCGCAACGTGGGGCGGATGGCGCTGCTGCTGGCCGGACTTCCCGTCTCCGTCCCCGGGCAGACCGTCAACCGCCTGTGCGGCTCGGGGCTGGAGGCGGTGCGCAGCGCCATGCACGCCATTCGCGCGGGCGAGGGCGAGCTGTTCATCGCCGGAGGCGTGGAAAGCATGACCCGCGCGCCCTGGGTGATGCTCAAGCCGTCGGAGGGCTTCGCCCGCGGCGTGCCCGAGATGGCGGACTCGCTGCTCGGCTGGCGCTTCGTCAATCCGAAGATGCCGGCGGAGTGGACCGTCAGCCTGGGCGAGACGGCGGAGATCGTGGCCGAGGAGTACGAGGTCAGCCGGGCGGACCAGGACGCGTTCGCGCTGCGCAGCCAGCAACGGGCCGCCGCCGCCATCGCCGCCGGCCACTTCGCGAGCGAGATCGTGCCCGTCACCATCCCGCAGCGGAAGGGCGCGCCCAAGGTGGTGGACACCGACGAGCATCCGCGCGCCGACACCACGCTGGACTCGCTGACCGGGCTGAAGGCGGCGTTCCGCAAGGAGAAGGGAACGGTGACCGCCGGCAACGCGTCGGGGCTGAACGACGGCGCGTCGGCGCTCCTGGTCGCTTCGGCGGAGGCCGCCCGGCGCATGGGCCGAAAGCCGATGGCGCGCATCGTCGCGAGCGCCGTCGCCGGGGTGGATCCTCACCGCATGGGCATCGGCCCGGTGCCGGCCACGCGCAAGGCGCTGGCCCTCGCGGGGCTGTCCATCGGCGACATGGGGCTGGTGGAGCTGAACGAGGCGTTCGCGGCGCAGTCCGTGGCCTGCGTCCGCGAGCTGGGAATCGACCCCGAGATCGTGAACGTGTCCGGCGGCGCGGTGGCGGTGGGCCATCCCTTGGGCTCGTCGGGTGCGCGCATCCTCACCACCCTGGTGCACGAGATGGGGCGGCAGGGCGTGCGCTACGGGCTGGCGTCCATGTGCATCGGCGTGGGCCAGGGGATTTCGATGATCGTGGAGCGGGTGGAACCGTGAGCGATACCATCCGGCTGTCCGTGGAGGACGGCGTCGCCTGGATCACCCTCAACCGCCCCGACCGGCTGAACGCCTTCGCCGGCCGGATGCGCGACGACCTTCACGACGCCATCGACCGCGCGGCCACGTCACCGGAGGTGCGGGTGATCGTCATCACCGGCGCGGGCCGCGGCTTTTGCACCGGCGCCGACGTGGAGGTGATGAGCGACCTGCTCGCGCGCGGCGACGACACGACGTTCGAGGGGCTGGTGGAGGCCGGGATGCGCGTGGTCCGGCGCCTGGCTCAGGTGGAGCAGCCGGTAATTGCGGCGGTGAACGGCCCCGCGGCGGGCGCGGGCGCGTCGCTGGCGTTGGCGTGCGACTTCCGCATCGCCTCGGAGCGTGCGACCATCGGCTTTACCTTCAACCGCATCGGCCTGCACCCGGACTGGGGCGCCACCCACTCCCTGCCCCGCCTGGTGGGCCCGGGGCGCGCGGCGGAGCTGGTGATGACGGGGCGGATGGTGGATGCGCGCGAGGCCGAGCGCATCGGCCTCTTCCAGCAGGTGTTCGCCGACGACTGGTTCCTCGACGAGGTCCGCAAGCTGGCGAAGGAGCTCGCCGCCAAGCCGCCGCTCGCCCTCACCCTGGCCAAGCGCACCCTGGCCGCGTCGGCCACGTCGGACCTGGACACCATGCTCGCCGCCGAGCGCGAGCAGCAGATGCGCTGCTTCCGCAGCGCGGACGCCAAGGAAGGCATCACCGCGTTCAACGAGAAGCGGAAGCCGGTGTTCCGGGGGGAGTGATCCAGGAAGGGCCGGCGGACAAGGAGCGACTCAGGGGTCCCGCAGATCTTCGGCGGTGATCAGGAGGACCGTTCCCTCCGCTGCCGCTCTCCGCACCTCGTCGTCGGCCTCGCCACGTCCGGTAAACAGCGCCAGGTGCACGCGCGTCGTCCCGGCGAGTTCGGCGGCGAGCGTGTTGGCGCGCTGGCGCAGGGTTGCCAGGTGTGCGGAGGTCACCCGTCCCCACTTGCATTCGCCCACGAGCAGTTCCCCGCCCGATCCGATCGAAACGATATCCACCTGGTTTTGCGACGTCGCGTCCCACCATTCGCCGACGCGAATCGGCCTGAACGGCAGACGATGGGTGCGGCGCACGAAATCCCGGCAGACCTCCTCGAACACCGGGCCCATCACGTGGTCCAGATCGGGCAGCACCACCTCGGCCCACAATCGCTCCGGCTCAACCAATCCCAAGCTGCCACCATTCACCAGCCGGATCACGGTCCGGTGCCAGAACGCGACGTAGGGGTCGATGATGCGGTACAGCACGCGCTTGGAGCGACGCGGATTCTTTTCCGTAATCGGAACGATACGCGCAATCACCTGCATCTCTTCGAGCCACTGCAGGGGACGCTGCAGAGCACCGCCCAACCGCCCCACACGCTTCGTGATCCCGCTCCAGGTCTGCTCTCCACCCGCGATCGCCTCGATGATGGAATAGTGGACGTGCGCGTCGGATGTGAATGCGTCCAGCATGTGCTGTGCATCGTCCACCAGCCGCCCAGCTGAAGACAGCAGAGCGGCGGCCGCGTTTTCCGGAAGGGACCGCTCCGGGTCCAGCAGGCTCAGGTGCCCGGGAAGATGCCCGAACAGGCCATACGCCACCAATTGGTCTCGCACGCCATATCGCGGCATGAAGAGCGCCGCGTCGGCGAAGCCGAATGGGTTCACGATCAGCTTGGCTGTGCGCCGCCCGTACAGCGGCTGATCGATTTGCTCGAGCTGGTTCATCGCCGAGATATAGGAACCGCTCAGGATGAGCTTCATCCCCGTTTTCTGCCAGTCGTGGTCCCAGGCGCTCTGGATGATCGACGTAAGCGCGGGGGCGGCGGCGGCGAGGTACGGGAATTCGTCGAGCACGAGCAGGAAGGGGTTCCCGCCTGCCCGGTCCGTCACGTAGGCGAACAGTTCCTCCCATGAGGGAAAGTTGATGCCGCGGCGGAGCGCCGCATCGTGAAATCGAGCGCCTACGATGCGGCTGAGTGCCGCTAGCTGCTCGGCCTCGGTTCGACGCGTAGCCTGGTAGTAGATGCCGTCGACCTGCCTCGCGAACCGCGAAAGGATGAAGCTTTTCCCTACGCGGCGCCGCCCAACCGCAAATACCAGATCAGGGCGGGCCTTGTCCCAGACCTCCTCCAACATCCGCCATTCAGCGTCGCGATCGAGTACTTCTGCTGGTTTGGGCATCGGCAGTCAGCGATCATCCAGTCGCGATCGGGAATTCAACCTCAAACTACCACAAGCGGAACTACCAATGTTGGTAGTTCCATTAGTGGTAGTCAAGTGGCGAGTGACCGCGGGTTGTGACGAGAAACGAAAGCTACCAAGGTGCGGGGCGGCGGGTGTCCTGCTGACCCGGCGGCTCAGCGTCAGCCTGCTTGCAGTAACCAGCAACACTGTCGTGGTCCGCCACGTAGTTACGTGGCGCAAGCCGCGCCCGATTCGTACTTTGCCACTCGCCCGCCTCGCCAGATCCCGTGGCGCGGTGCTCACTCCACCTCTGCTGCTCACAACTTGATCTCTCGTTTTCCGCGCGGCTTGATCATCCCAGCCATGCTCGTCCTGGCCGCCTGCGGCAGCGACGTGACGCCCGAGGGGCTCGCCCCGGCGCCCTGGTTCACCATTGGCAAGGGGCCGGTGGGATACACGTCGCTGGATACGACGCGCATCCAGAGTGATGGATCGCGCCGCATCGTTTGGGTACGTACCGACTTCCTGGCGCCCGACTCCGCGCCCCGCCTCCCCGGCGCGGTCGTAAAGGCCCGCGAGACGCGTCACGTCCTGGAATGCGGCGCGCGGCGCGTCACGGACCTGGAGACGATCCTTCGCGACAGCGTGGGCAAGCCGCTCGCGGAATCCTCCGCCGGTGGCGTGGCGCGCGCCTTCGAGGCGCATCCGTACGGCCCCAAGATGTTCCCGACGGTGTGCAACGCGATCAGCATCACCGCGCGGCACCGACAGCAGGGCCGATAGAGGATTGATGGGAAGCCTCGCGCAGATTGCGAGGCTTTCCATCTTCGTGGCGGCTTCAGCCACTCCCGTTCACAGGAATTCCGACGCCGCGTTCGGCTGGTCCTCGGCGAAGCGCGAGGGACGCAGGGGATGGACGTCCATCGACGACGCCGCTCCGTCCAGGATGATTTCGGCCAGCAGCTGGCCCAGCGCGGGCGAATGCATCACCCCGTGCCCCGACGACCCGTTCGCCAGGTACAGGTTCTCCACCCCCGGCGCCGCGCCCAAGAGCACGTGCCGGTCGGGCGACATCTCGTACAGCCCCGCCACGCATCGCTCCCGGTCGATCCTGGCGTCGCGCAGGCACGGCACCCAGCGGCGGGCGCGGGAAACGACCTGCGGCAGCCAGTCGGGATCCAGCGTGGTGTCGAACGGGTCGCTCGTATTCGGCTGGTCCGACCAGAGCAGCAGCACCCGCCCATCGCGAACGCGCAGGTGGAACTCCGCTTCCAGGAAAGCGGTGAGCGGCATGCACTCGGGAAGCGCGTCGAACGGCTCGGTGAAGGCCACCTGGCGCCGGAGCGGCCAAACGGGAATCTCCACTCCCGCCATCGCGGCGACCGCGCCCGCCCATGCGCCTGCCGCATTCACCACCGCCCCCGCGGCCACCTCGCCCCGGTCCGTGTGGACGGAAACGATCCGTCCCCCCTCCATCCCGAAGCCCTGGACCGCCGTACCGTACTCGAAGCGCACGCCCATCCGCCGCGCACCTTCGGCGTAGCCCTGCAGCATCTGCATCGGCCGGATGAACCCGTCCGTTGGGCAGTGCACGCCGCCGACCAGGCCCTCCACCGAGATCGCCGGGTTCACCTCCCGGGCCTCCTCCACCGACACCCGCCGCGGCTCCGTCGCTCCGAGCGCATGCTGCATCGCCTGCGCCTCCAGCAGCGCATCCAGCGTCTCCTGCCTCTCCGCCAGGAAGAGGTAGCCGCAGGGACGGTAGCCGGGGTCTACGCCCACCTCGTCCGCAAAGCGAAGCAGCTTGTCACGCGAGAGCAGCGACAGGCGCACGTTGGGCTCCGATCCGAACTGCACGCGAAAGCCGCCCGTCGCCCGGCCCGTGCTCCCCGCCCCGGGCTCGGCACCCGCATCCAGCACCAGCACGCGCGTGCAGCCGCGCGCGGCCAGGTGCCACGCCACGCTGGCCCCGATCACCCCTCCGCCCACGATCACCACGTCGTATCTCTCCACCGGCTCCTCCCCGGAACGAGCGACCCTGCCGCGAGTGGATGAATTGTGAGCCCACGCGCCGCGCGTGGAAAGAGGCGGCGGTGGCGAGCCGCCACGCCCGCGCATACTTTCCCGCGGACGCACAGCCGCGGGCGCACTGCCGTCCGCATTCACGACCAGAGGGCGAACCCAGTGGCGGATGACCAGACGATGAGCACCGTCGCCGTGCTCGGCGCGGGAACCATGGGCAACGGCATCGCGCAGGTGTGCGCGATGGCCGGCTACGCCGTCGCGCTGTCGGACCCTCAGCCCGACGCGCTGGAGCGTGCCGTCAACACCATCCGCGGCAACCTGGAAAAGGGCGTGGACCGTGGAAAGGTATCCATCGAGACCCGTGACCGGGCGCTCCAGGGGCTGCGCAAGGCCAGGAACGTGGCCGACGCGGTGGGCACCGCAGACCTGGTGATCGAGGCGGCGCCGGAAAGCATGGACCTGAAGACGGCCATCTTCCGAGACCTGGACCGCCTGGCGCCCGCGCACGCCGTGCTGGCCACCAACACGTCGTCGCTCAGCGTCAGCCGCATCGCCGAAGCCACGGGGCGGCCAGGGGCGGTGATCGGCCTGCACTTCTTCAACCCCGTGCACATCATGAAGCTGCTGGAGGTGGTGCGCGGGCGCGAGACGTCGCAGGAGACGCTCGACGCCTGCCTCGCCTTCGCGCGGCGGATCGGCAAGGAGCCCATCGTGGTCACCGACACGCCGGGGTTCGCCTCGTCGCGGCTGGGGGTGGTGCTGGGGCTGGAGGCCATGCGGATGGTGGAGCAGGGCGTCGCCAGCCCCCAGGACATCGACAAGGCCATGGAGCTGGGCTACAACCATCCCATGGGCCCGCTGAAGCTGACGGACCTGGTGGGGCTGGACGTCCGCCTGGGCATCGCCGAGTACCTGCACGGCGAACTGGGGGGCGAGCAGTACCGCCCGCCGGAGCTGCTGCGGCGGATGGTCACGGAAGGGAAGCTGGGAAAGAAGAGCGGCCAGGGCTTCTACGACTGGACGCAGGAGGGCCGGTGAGCGCGTACGAGCTGCTGCAGATCGAACGCGACGGCGCGGTCGCGATCGTCACCATCAACCGCCCCGAGAAGCGCAACGCCCTGAGCGCGCAGGTTCGCGCCGAGCTGATCGCCGTGCTCGACGAGTTGCGCGACGACGATTCCGTGCGGGTGCTGGTGATCACCGGCGCGGGCGACAAGGCGTTCGTCGCCGGCGCCGACATCGGCGAGTTCGCGCAGCGCACGCCGCTGGAGCAGAGGGCGGCGATGACGGGCCGCCGCGTGTTCGACGAGGTGGCGGCGTATCCCAAGCCGGTGCTGGCCATGATCAACGGGCTGGCGCTGGGCGGCGGGTGCGAGCTGGCGCTGGCCTGCGACGTCCGCCTGGCGGCCGACACGGCCAAGCTGGGGCAGCCGGAGATCAACCTGGGCATCATCCCCGGCGGCGGGGGCACGCAGCGCCTTCCGCGCGTGGTGGGCACCGGCCAGGCGATGCGGTTGATCCTGTCGGGCGAGATCATCGCCGCGGCGGAGGCGCTCCGCATCGGCCTGGTGGATGTCGTCCACCCCGCCGCCGAGCTGCGCGAGCGCACGCTGGAGTTCGCGCGCGGGATGGCGGCCAAGTCTCCCGTGGCGCTGCGCATGGCCAAGTCCGCCGTGCGCGCCGCCGCCGAGATGCCGCTGGCCGCGGGGCTCCAGTACGAGACCGAGGCCTTCATCACCTGCTTCGGAAGCGACGACAAGCGCGAGGGCGTGGCGGCGTTCCTGGAGAAGCGCCCAGCGGAGTTCACGGGGCGATGAGCGGGGCGCAGGGGGGCGGCCACGCCCTGATCGCGCGGCTGTGCGGCAAACGCGGAATCGCTACATTACGTCCGAGACTTGGTCAGCGCCCCTCCACACCCAAGCACACAAACAACCATGCTCGATACGTTTACGATTGAAACTTTTCAGCCGCGTCTTGGCGAGCTCTTCACGATCGTGCTCAACGAGGAGAACCGCCTGCCGACGAAGCTGACGGAGGTGTTTCCCTGGGGCGGTGAATCACCGGAGCGGCCGCGCGTGGCGTTCTCGCTGATCTTCCACACCGTCCCGCAGGCGGTGGTCCCCCAGGGGATCTACCGGGTGGAGAACGAGAACATGGGACCGTTCGAGATCTTTCTGGCCCCGATTGGTCCCGACGAGCGCGGGATGCGCTACGAGGCCGTGTTCACCTGATACGCGGCGGCGGGGTCCCACGCACGCGGGGCCGGTGGCGAATGCCACCGGCCCCGCGTTCATCTACCGGGCGCGCCCGGCGCGGTTCAGGGTGTGTTGCAGCTTGCGACCGGGGTGAACGTGCCCGTGCCTGCGGTGGTGCTCACCGCACCTCCACCACCCGACAGGGTGTTCTGGCCCGCGAAATACGTGTTCACCGCCGTCACCCCATCCCAGCCTTCGAGGCGAATGGTGGGCGCCGCCGCCGGGATGCCGGAGGTGCGTGCGCGCAACCCGTTGCGAACGCCGGTGGAGACGTTGTTCCTGACGTCCAGGCAGACCGTGGGGACGTCGGTGCTCAACGCACCCGGCAGCACGTTGATGCCGTCAAGAGCGCCGGCCGACAGGTCACTCACGTCGTTCCCCTCGATCCGCGCCTCGAGCGTGGTGCCGGGGCTGCTGGCGTCCACCGCGCTTACGAAGATGCCGTGCTGCCCCACCCTGCGGATCTTGTTGTTCACGATCGCCACCCGCGTGCTCCCGCCGCTGCCGTTCGACCGCACCTGGATCCCGTTCGCCGAGACCGTGGTTCCCGACCCGGCGATACCCGCCGTGCCGATGGTGTTGCCGGAGATGGTACCTTCCAAGGCACCGAACGCCGAGAAGCTGGAGCTTGCCAGCCTGTTGACGTTGATGGGCACGCTGCCGTGGCGCTGGAAGTTGTTCCCCGCAAAGCTGAACGACGCCGTTCCGCCGGACCCGTGCACCAGTTCCAGCCCCGCGGTAGTGTTGTCCGTGAAGTGGCTGCCGGTCACCGTAAGGTTCACCGACGCCGCCGAAGCCAGCGCGGTGGAGGCCGCGACGCCACGTGAGCGCGTTCTCGCGATGCTGTCGTTTTGCAGCGCAACCGCCATGCTGGCGTTCCCCGCAGCGCTGAGATGCAGACCGGTGTCACCGCTGCCGCCGGTGCCCGTATCGGTGATGTTCGTGTTCGAGATGGTCAGGCTGAGCGAGCCGCTTCCATTCACCACCCCGAACACCGTCTCCTGCGAGTGGTGGACGACGCTACGCTCCACGGTCGCGATGCCGGAGAGGCCGTCGAAACGCACGTTCCAGACATCCGCCGCTTCCACCGCCCCGGCGAGGGTGGCGTTCTGACCTACGTCCGAGTGAACGATGCTCAGCCCCGAGACGCCGGTGCCGTGGACACCGTGGCTGTCGGCGTGGCCGGTGATCAGCGCGTTGTCCAACGTCAGGCCGGCAACGTTTTCCGCCTCGATTCCATCGCCGCCGTTGCCCTGCACGACCAGGTTGCGGAGCACCACGTCGGTCGCGCCGCTCAGGAAGACACCGGCGCCGGTCACCCCTGAAATCGTGCCGCCAGAGCCCAGCGCGACGATGCCGCCGCCGTTCCGAGCCGTGGTCCGGCCGCGCGTGGCGTTCAAGGCATCGCTCGCGCCGTCGCCGGTGACCTGGAAGCCGCCGCTGCCCGTGTTCGCCAGCACGATCGCGTTCGCGCCGCCAGTCGCCGAGACGGAGTAGAAGCTGATGCCCGCGGGCGCGCCGATGCCGGTGTTTTCGATGCGGACGGCCGTGCCGCCCATGCTGGTCGCCGTGTTCCCCGCCCCCGTGACCGTCACGGTGCCACCGCCCGTAGCCGAGAACGCCGTTCCCGTGGTGGTGGCGATCGCCAGACCGCCGCCGCCGAACGAGATCTCGGCGCCAGCGTTGTTCGACAGCGACACGCCCGGGTTGGCGCCGGTAGCCAGCGACTTGCTGCTCCCCGTGAACGCCACGCTCCCCGCGGAGTTGTTCTGGACGGCAATGCCCTGCCCCGTAGAGGCAATGGTGCCGCCGAAGGTCAACGCTCCGCCCGTGCGCCCCGTCACCGAAACCGCCAGCGGACCGGCGACGGCGATGTCGCCGCCATAGCTGAAGCCGCCTGCGCCGCCCAGCACCTGCACCGCCGGCCCGCCCGCGCCGGTGATGGCTCCGCCCGCCGCCGAGAACGATCCGCCCACCCCCACCAGGCGGATTCCCGCCCCGGGGCTGCCGGCCGAAGACAACGAAGCAAAGGCCCCGGAGACGTTCCCCGCGGACAGGTCCAGCGCCGGCCCGCCCTGGGCGGACACGGAGACGGCACCCACCAGGAGAGAGCCGAAGCCGGAGCCCCCGATTCCCGCGCCGGCGGCCGAGGTCACCTGCAGCCCCTGCACCACGTTGCCGGCGGCGACCTGCACTGTCGTACCCGACGCCTTCGCGATCGTGGGGGCCGAGCCCGCGGCCAGCAGAACCAGCGTCTGGCCGTTCACAGTAGCCGTCACGTTCGCGGCCACCCCCTGGCCGGTCAGCGACTGCCCCGTCTTGAGGGTGATCCCGCCGTCGTATGCTCCTGCGCCCGTGCGGATGAACAGCGTTTCGCCGGGCGCCGAAGCGCTCTCCGCCCCCGAAAGCCCGCTGAAGGGCGATGCGTCGCGCCCGTCGCCCGGCCCGGCCGCGGCGTTGTCCACGTACCAGACGCGGTACGCCGATACGACCGACGCCGCGGCGCTCGAGGTGGCCTGCCCGTCGGTCACCGTGTAGCTGAAGCTGTCGGTGCCGGTGAAGCCGGCGGCGCTCAGGTAGACGAAGCTGCCGTCCGCGTTCACGGTCACCGTGCCGCCGCCGGTGGTCGGGTACGAGCCCGCCACCACCTGCAGCGCGTTGCCCTCGCCATCCGTGTCGTTCGCCAGCAGCCCGGGCGCGGGGACCGGCACCGTCACGTTGCCGATCGCCTGGAAGGTGTCGGGGTGCACCACCGGCGGGGTATTGGGGTTCGAGACGGTGAGCAGGGCGGTGTCCGACGCGCCACCCGACGTGGCCGTGATCGCCGCCTGCCCCGTCGCCACCCCCGTCGCCAGCCCCGACCCGTCGACCGTCGCCACCGCGGCCGCGGAGCTGGACCATGTCACCGGGGCCGCGGGGATGACGTTCCCGTGGAGATCCGTCACCGTGGCCGTGAAAGGCTGGGTGCCACCCACGGCAACCGAGGCCGAATCGGGGTTCACCGCTACCTGCGCGGCGATCCCCTTTTCGATGCGGAACTTCACGGGGAGAGTCTGGCCGGCGACCAGGGGTACGAACTGCGTCTGGTCCACCGCGTTCTTCTCACTGCCCGTGCGCACGACGTCCACGTCGGCGTAGCCCAGCCGGAAGGTTCCCACGAACACCTGCACGCGGTAGAACTTGGCGGGGTCCAGCGACTTGGAAGTGTTCCAGTTGGCGATGTAGTGCTGTGCGGCCGCATCCACCCGCACCGATGACGATCCAGCGCCGAACGGGAACGAGGCGATCACGGGCCCGCACGCCGGGCCCGCGAGCTGGCAGATCTCCACGCGGGGCTGCAGGCCCGCGTCGAAGGTGCCCGTATACGACGCCGCGGACACCATCGGGGGCAGGAAGTAGAACCCAGGCACGGCACCGCTGTGCGCCGCGTCCGAAAGGGCGGCGTCCGCCGCCGCGTCATCCAGGGCCGTGGGCGAGGTCATGTCGCCCGTGCAGGCGGCCAGCGCGCAGAGCAAGGCTGTGCGCGTCACGTACTTGGAACGGGACATCGGGAAGCTCCTCGAAAGGTAAGGAAGGGCAGTCGGGAAACGCCCTTACACCCCTCTCCCGCTGGCGCGAGACGAGCGAGAGAGAAATTCGTCTGATTCCGGGGGAAAGAGACTGCCCTGGACCGGGTGGAAGGTGTCGGGGGCGCAAGCACCCGCTGACGGTTGCATGCTTCGGCGACAGATTATCTGGCAGGAAGCGCGCCCGATTGTGTGAAGCCGAACAGCGGCACCACTCCGACGGATCCGGGTGCCTGGCTGTCGCTCCGGCCCCGAAGGTGAGGCATAACCGTCCCACTTCTGGGGCAGAAAATGCACACTACCAGCCCGCTTCTGCAGAGGAACCGAGAACCGCGGGACGGCGCTGCCGCCGTGCGGGATGGAACGGCCCCATGGACGCGGCAGGGCTCGAAGGGCCTGAATCCGCTTGACTTCAGTAACGATCTGCGCGAAGTTGCACTCCTCTCCTGGCCCACGCTGCCTCCGCGCCGGTACCCGTTCCCATGGCGTCGCGTATCTCCCCGCGAGTGGCACGGCTGCTTCGGCTCCCGGAAAATCCACCTACCTGCACCCCCAGCTCCCATGATCATTCTGCCTGAGGAACACGAGCGGAGTCCCGAGGACATCCGGGCCGCCAACCAGATTACGCGCCGTGAGGTCCTGCGCCGCGTCGCGTTCGGAGCCGGCGCCGTCCTGCTCCCCGGCCTGCTGGCCGCCTGCGTCGACGAAGACTTCAACCCGCTCGGAACCGAGGACGGTGAAACGGATGCGGGGAAGGAGGTCGGAACGATGAACGGCTCCGAGGCCTTTCTCTCGGAAATCAAGATCGTATCGTTCAACTTCCCCCCCAAAGGCTGGGCGTTGTGCAATGGCCAGCTCCTCCCGATCAACCAGAACCAGGCGCTGTTCGCGCTACTGGGAACGACATACGGCGGCAACGGCCAGACCAACTTCGCCCTGCCCAACCTCCGGGGGCGGGTGCCCATCCACTTCGACGCCTCGCACAACCTGGGGGAAGCGGCGGGCAGCACCAGCGTTACCGTGAACAGCCAGCAGCTGCCCACCCACACCCACCCGTTGCTGGCATCAACGACGGATGGCGACACGCCGGTGTCCACGAACACCGTGCTCGCGGGCGCGCCCCAGAAGGTTTACGGGCCCGCGACGAGCCTTACGACGCTCAACCCGGTCAACGTCACCAGCGTGGGAGGCAGCCAGCCTCACAACAACATGATGCCCTACCTGGTGCTGAACTTCATCATCGCGCTGCAGGGCATCTTCCCGTCGCGCAACTGAGCGCCAGGCTAAACGGGCAAAGGCATCCTCCGCCTTGTGGAGCCGGTCCGGTCGTGTTCGGGCCGGCTCTACGCATGTCACCTCCCCCGGTCTTCCTCCCCCGATCCACGATGAACCAGGGCGCCATCCGACCGTCCGCCGTCTTGCGCGCCGCCGCGATCTTCCTGGGGGCGCTGTGTGCAACCGCATGCCGGGACCGCGCCGCAGACGCGCCGGAGATCTCCGCCGGCGAACGCGCGGCCTTCACCGCCCCCGCCGACAGCAGCCTGACGCCCGACCAGGTAGACCGCTACCTGCGCACCATGCTCGCCCAGTTCGACCTGGTCACGGCAGAAGCGCCAGCCATGCACCGGCTGATCGAGGCGGGAGAGGCCGGGGCGTCAGAAAAGCCGGAAGCCGGGCGCGACCGCCCGATGAAGCGATGGAGCGACTTCCTGACGGCGACTTACGTACGCGCGGCGAGACGCGCGGACGCAAACCCGGCGGAGATGGAATACGTGGGAGACCGCATGCGCTGGGTGAGCGGCTACCTCTCCGCCCGGCGGGCGCAGGCATCAGGCGGTCAACTGGCCACGGTGCTCCGGCAGCAGGCCGAAGCCATGCGGGGGCAGCCGGGCGTCACGCGTGAGCAGATCGACGCCATGCTGCAGGCGGCGGAGCAGGCGGAGCGGCAGACCGTGCAGCCCGCGCCGCCGATGCTTCAGCAGAACCTGGACGTGCTGCGGAGTGGGCGTGGAAAGGTGACGGACGAGATGTGGATCCGCATCGCGAGCGTCAGCGGCGGGGTGGGGCTGATGGCACTGGGCGACCTGGCCGACACCACCGCCAGCGGACCCGCGGCCAAGATCGCGGAGCTGCGCGAGCTGTACGCTCACGCGCTGGAGAATCGCGCCTATTCCCCGGGAGGGGGACGGACGCCCTGAGGGTGAACTGATCGAGGGAGCGCCCGTCGCGAGTCAGGCGAAGATCACCTCGAACCGCGGTCCGTGGCGGTCAGGTTCGATGGGTACCACGAAGGCCTCGAACGGCTCCATGCCCGAATGTTCGAGCCGATACACGTGCTGCTCGAGCCGCGTACGCGGAGCCGCGTGGAACACGAGCGAAAACGGCTCGCGCGTGCGCAGGCGCGAACCGTCGCTGGGCAGCCGCGAGATCTCTGTGAGGAGGAGGGGCACCTCCTCGCCCTCCCTCACCCTCAGGTGGAAAACCTCACCCACGTGCGGCAGAAAGCGGTCGACGGTGAAGGCGTCAGCCATGGGCCTCCGCCAGCACCGCGCGCGCGCACGGCGGCCGCTCCATCAGCAGGTACACCCCGCGGTCGCCCGCCTGCACGAACCCGAGCCGCTCGTACAGCCGCCGCGCGGGGTTGAACACCTCCACGTGGATGCTCACCTTCCGTCGGGTGGCGTCGGCTTCGGCGAACAGCTCGCGGAGCAGCCGCGTGCCCAGCCCGCTTCCGCGGTGCTCCGGCATCAGCGCGATGTCGACGATGCGGATGTCGCCCGGCCAGCGAGCCACGTACAGGCGGCCGATCGGGGTTCCGTCGGCCACGATCACGTCCCAGCTCGTGTCGGTGTAGTTCTCCCGCCAGAACGCATGCTGCGCCTCGAACTGCTGGCGAACGAAGGCCGCCTTCTGCTCCGGCGCCCACGGCACCTGCCGCAGCTCGTCCTCACGCGTGGTGGCGTACAGCCGGTGTAGAAACTCCAGGTCGGCCTCGGTGGTGGGGCGCAGGGCGACGTTCATGGGGCAAAGGCCAGGGTGAAGGTGCGGTGGGCCGGCCGCCGGCACACCTGCCGGTTCCGTCGAATGTGTACCCTTGCAGGCGCAAAGCGGGCGGCCGCGTGGCCGCCCGCTTCGTTCGTTCCAGCCGTTCCGCGTCAGGGACGCTGTGGGAAGACTCCCTGCAGCGCAATGCAGAAGTTGAGGGTGAGGTACGGCTGCATGTTGTTGTGCGGCAGTCCGCCGCCGGCAAGCGCAAGCGCCTGCGGCGCCATCATCTGCAGGTTGGCCGAGGTGTTGGTCTGGTAGGCCGTGGCGTTTGCCGACCGGGCCAGAATGCGGTCCGGACCGGGCTGCTGCAGTGTGCCCGAGTCGGACATGGTGTTCACCGCGTGCGTGTGCACCGGGATCTCCGAAATGAGGAGGGTGATGTTTTCCACCCCGCTCATCTCACCCAGGTCCCGCAGGCTCAGCCCCGATCCCTGCCCCGGCTGCATGGGCGCGCTGCCCTGCAGGTCCGGCAGCGCAAAGGTGCTCTTGCCATCGCCGCCGTACACGGTGCCCAGCAGGGCGAAAAGCGCGGTGTTCTGCGAGAGGGGCATGAGCTGCCCATTGCAGAACGCCCATCCGGTGGGCGGAAAGTTGAACGGAAAGATGCGGATCTCCGCAAGGAATTGGTCGGACATGTCGTTTCGCTCCTCAGGTCTGGCTCGGGAAGATCCCGAACTGGGAGATGATGAAGTTGATGCAGAGGAACGGCTGCGTGTTCTCGTGCGGCTGGCTGCCCCCCTGAGGAGAAACCGAGTTGGGCGCCAGCGCACCGTCCGGCGAGTCCTGGATGTACATGTCCGCGATCACCGACTGGGCCAGCAGCGCTCCGGCCGGAGACTGGTCGGCGGCCTGGGCCAGGCTGGCGGTAAGCGAATGCGAGTGGTTGGGAATCTGCTGGACGGTGAGCGTCTCCTGCTCCGTCCCCGCCATCTCACCGATCTGGTACGTGGTGCCGTCCGGGCCCGTGCCCATGTGGATGGGAACCCGGCTCGCCAGGTTGGGCACGTTGAACGTTTCTTCCCCGTCCCCGCCATAGGTGGTGCCGATCAGCTGGAACAACACTTCATTCTCCGCGATGGGCAGTGTCTGGCCCTCGCAGAACAACCATCCCGCCGGCGGAAAGTTTCCGGCGAACATCCGGATCTCTCCGACATAAGGCTGTGCCATGGGGTGCGTCTCCGATCAGTTGCGAGAGGGGAAGATGCCCTGCAGGGCGATGACGAAATTCAGCGCAAGGTACGGCATCATGTTGTTGTGCGGCTGGCTGCCGCCCACGCTGGTCACGTTGATCGGGTTGAGCGTCGTAAGGCTCGTCGCGGGCCCGTAAACCTTCTGGGGCGCGCCCGCGAGCACGGTGCTCGTGGGCACCGGCGTGTCACCATCCGTCGTCGATGCCAGCAACGGGTGGGTATGGGTGGGCAGCTGCTGGATGCTCACGGTTACGCTGGTGCTTCCCGCCGCTTCCCCCAGAGTGTGCGAGGCGTCGAAGTGGATGGGCACCCGCCCCCGGAGGTTGGGCAGGGCAAAGGTGGTCTGGCCGTTACCGCCGTACGTGGTGCCCAGGAGCGCGAACAGCGCCTGGTTCTGGTTGATCGGGAGAAACTGACCGTTGCACAACGCCCAGCCTTTGGGTGGGAAGTTGAACGAGACGATCTTGATCTCCGATAGGAACGGTTCCGACATCGCTTTCCTCGTGGGGTGGGGTGGGTGACAGTCCTGCGTGATGGTACCGCGTCCTGCAACTGCAACCCTGCAGCTGCCGGGTGACGAGAGATCTTTCTCGTCACCCGGCAGTGAGTGGAACCGGGAGTGGGAGGGGAACCGTTACGGCGTGGTGCAGTTGCCGGCGGTGGTGGTGCCGCTCGCGTTGCTGAAGCTGTTGCCGCTGGCGCCGACGGCAGCCGGGTTCCGGTTGGTGAAGTAGGTGGCGCCGGTGCCGTCGTACGCCGGGGCCGTCAGCGTAACGTTGGCCGCGGGCAGGCCCGAGCTGCGCACGCGCACGCCGTTGCGCACCGCGGAAGCAACGGTGTTCCCGTTCGCGCCGCCGGCGCCGCCGATGTCCAGGCACAGCGACAGGACGTCGGTGTTGAGGGCGCCCATGGTCACGTTGATTCCATCCTGCGAAGTCACCGCTTCGCCTTCGGCGATGTTGTTGTTCTGGACGCGCGCGTGAAGCGTGTGCCCGCTCGTCGCATCGCGCGCCAGCAGCGCGATCCCGTGCTGGCCGTACCTGCGGATGGTGTTGCTCAGGATCGACACCCGGGTGGTGCCGCCGTTGCCGTTCGTCTTCACGGTGATCCCGTCACCCACGTCGGACCCGGAGTTGGCCACGCCCGCCGTGCCGATGAGGTTTCCGGAAATCGTGCCGGAGAACAGTCCGAAGCTGGTGAACGCGCCGCCCCCCAGCCGGTTGACGTTGATGGCCTGGCTGCTCGACGCCACGTTCGTCTGGACGTTGTTGTTCGTGATGTTGAACGTGTTCGTCCCGCTGGAGCCGTGCGCTACCGACACCCCGACCAGGTTGTTCCGGAGCGCGTTGTTGTTCACCGTGAGGTTCAGCGACGACGACTGGGTGGTCTCCGTCCCGGCGTCGATCCCGAACGACGAGTTGTTGTGGATGCTGTCGTTCTGGAAGTTCGCCGTGATGTTCGACGAGCCGTACGCGTACACGCCCACGCCGTCGCCGACCGTCGAGCCGCCGATGCGGTTGTTCGTGACGCCGATGTTCAGCGTTCCGGTGGTGCTGAAGATCTGCAGCTGCCGCTCGGCGCCGGCACTGGTGTTGGCGATGACGCTGTTTGCGACGCTGGCGGTGCCCGTGTTGCTGATCAGCCGAACGTTGTGGATGTCCGAGCCCGGCGCCCCGCCGCCAAACGCGTTGTTCTCCACCTCCGAGTGCGTGATCACCGGCGAACTCACGCCCGTGAAGAAGATCCCGCTGTTGTCGGTGTGCCCGGTGATGCGGGTGTTGTCGATGGTCACGCCGGTCGAGGTGGTCGCCTGCACGCCGTCGCCCGTGTTGCTCTGGATGACCATGTTGCGAAGGAACACCGCTCCCGTGGTGCTCAGCGATACGGCGTCTCCCGACTTGCCGCTGATGGTGCCGCCGGAACCCAGGACGACGCTGCCGCCGCCCGACTTGGCGGTCGTCCGCCCGCGCGTGGTGTTGGCCGCGTCCGAGGCGCCGTCGCCGGTCACCTGGAACCCGCCGGCGCCCGTGCTGGAAAGGACGATGCCGTTGGTGCCCCCACCGGTGGCGGTCACGCTGTAGAAGCTGACACCGTTGCCGTGGATGGTGGTGTTCTGAATGTTCACCCCCGTGCCGCCGGTGGTGGAGTTCACCACGTTTCCAGCGCCGGTTACCTGCACCGTGCCCCCGCCCGTGGCGGTGAAGGCCGCGCCGCTGGTGGTGGTCAGCGTCATCCCGCCGGCGAAGGTGAAGTCCGCCCCGGTGTTGGTCAGCAGGCTGATGGCCGCAGAGGTACCCGTGTTCAGCGACTTCGTCACGTCGGCCGGATCGCCGTCCAGGGTGGTGCCGTCACCGTTGAAGGTGATGGTGCCGCCGGTGTTGTTCTGCGCCAGGATCCCCGCGCCCGCTCCCGACGTGCGGCTGAACGTGCCCGAGTAGGTGAACGTGGGGGCGCTGCTGACGATGCGGATCAGTTCGTTAGTGGGGTTGGTGACCGAGACGCCCCCGCCGAAGCTGAACGTGCCGCCCGACCCGCCGGTCACGTCGATGCCCGCGTCACCGCCGTTCAGGGTCGCGGTGCCCGTGAAGTTGTAGGTGCCGTCGGCGTTGTCGAACTGGAGGCCGCTACCGTTGGTGGCCGACAGCGCGCCGGACACCGCCAGGGTGCCGGTGTGGCCGTTGAGCACACTCAGCAGCGCCTGCGAGACCGTGGCCTGGTTGATGGCGCCCGCCCAGTTGACGTTAACCGTTCCGCCGCTCACCGCCAGCCGGGCGCCTACACCCGAGGCAACGGTTCCGCCGGAGACGGTCAGAGCGCTGCCGGACGTGACCGCCACGTTCGTCAGCGACACCGCGGCCAGCGCGGCGCCCGTGTTCACGGTGGCGAAGGCCATTCCGCTGGCGCCCAGCGTCACGCCGTTCAGCGTGAGCGCATTGCCGGTGCCGGTGGAGATGTCGCTGGAACCGCCGCTGACGTTGATGGTGCCGCCGCCGGTGGCGGTGAACGCCGTGCCCGTGGTCGTGGTGATGTCGTTGTTGCCGTTGGTGAAGTCGACCGTCGCGCCGGTGTTGGTGGCCAGCGTAACCGCGTTGTTAGCGGCCGTGTTCAGCGACTTGGCACCGCTGAAGGTGATGGTGCCGCCGGTGTTGTTCTGCACCAGGATGCCGTTGCTTCCGCTGATGGCGCCCGACGCGGTCACCGACCCCCCGCTGACGCCCTCCACGTGCACCGCCAGCCCCGTGGCGCTCGACGTGACGCTGCCCGCGTAAGACACGTTCGTGCTGGCCGCGCCGTTCTGCACCCGCAGGGCGATGCCCGACGCGTTGGCGATGCTGGCCCCCGTGCCGAAGCTGATGGCGCCGCTCGACCCGCTCACCACGTCAACCCCGGCGTTTCCGCCGTTCAGGGTGGTGGTGCCGTTGAAGTTGTTGGTTCCGTCGGCGTTGCTGAACGAGATCCCGTCACCCGCGGTAGCCGAGAGCGTGCCCGTCTGGAACGTCACCGTGCCGCCCGGCTGCTCGCCGATGTCCACCAGCAGGCCGGCGTTGGCCTTCGTCAGGCCGCCGTTGTAGACGACCGTGGGCGAGCTGCCGTACACCGTGAAGGCCGAGCCGGTGGGGTTGGTGACGCTCGCGCCCGTGCCGAAGGTGAAGCTGCCGGTCGACGAGTTGGTGATGTCGATGGCCGCGTCGCCGCCGTTGAGGGTCGTGGTGCCGTTGAAGGCGTACGTGCCCACCGCGTTGTTGAACTGCAGGCCGGTGCCGTTGCTGGCGCCCAGCGTGCCCGTGTTGAAGGTCAGCGCGCCGTTGTGGCTGCCGCTCACCGCCAGCAGGGCGGCGTTGTTCGCCTGCGAGATGGAGCCCGAAAGGGTGGCGGTCACCGACCCGCCGGCCACCGCGAACGCCGTCCCGGTGGCGCCCGTGATGCTGCCCGCGGCGGCGGTGAACGATCCGCCGGTGCTGGTCAGGATCACGCCGTTGCTGGCGCTGCTGGCCGAGCCCAGCGAGCTGAACGCACCGTTCAGGGTGCCGGTCGCCAGGCTGAGCGCCGGGCCACCGGTGGTGGACACCGAGACGCCCGTCACCCGCAGCGTGCCGAAGCTGGAGCCGAAGATGCCCGCGGTGCCGGCGTTGCCGCCACCCACCGTCATGAACTTCAGGCTCACGCTGTCGGCGCCCGTCAGGCTCTGCAGGTTGACCGCGTGGCTGGTGGTGCTCTGAATCGTGCCGCCCGACCCGTCCGTGGCGCCGTCGCCGGTCACCTGCAGGCCGGCGCCCGTGACGCTGGCCAGCGCGATGCCGTTCGGCGCGCCGTTGGCCGCCACCGAGACGAAGCTCACGCCGCTGGCGCCCGTGCCCACCCCGGTCAGGGTGACCGCGGTGCCGGTGGTGCTGGAAACGCTGTTGTTCGCGCCGGTGACGCTCACCGTGCCGCCCCCGGTGGCGGTGAAGCCCGCGCCCGAGGTGGTCGACACCGCGAGCCCGCCGCCGCCGAACAGTACCGTCGCGCCCGTGTTGCTGGTCAGCGACACGCCCGCGTTGGTGCCGGTGGTGATAGTCTTGGACGCGCCGGTGAACGAGATGGTGCCGCCCGTGTTGCTGCCGGCGCTCACGCCCGAGCCGGTGAGGCTCAGCGCGCCGGAGAAGCCGACAGTGCCGCCCGAGATGCCGCTCACCGAGATGCCGCCCGCGTTGTCGGTTACGCTGCCCGACACCTCCAGCGCGCCACCCGTGCGGCCCGAGATGCCGACAGCCAGCCCCGAGCCGTTGTTGATGGACCCGCCGTAGGTGATGTTGGCCGACCCGCCGGATACGTGGAACGCCGTGCCGACCGAGCCGCTGATGGCGCCGCCAGCACTGGAAAGCGAGCCGGTGACGTCCGTCAGGCTGAAGCCCGTCGTGCCGCTGCCGGTCGACGAGAGCACGTCGAAGATGGCGTCGAGCGCGCCGGTGCTCAGCAGCAGCGCCGGGCCCGCCGGGTTCACGCCGGCATCGCGCACGAACAGCGTGCCGAAGCTGGTGCCCGAGATGGCTGCGCCGGCCGCCGCCGTGATGCCCACGCCGCGGATGACGTTGTTGGTGCCCAGGGTGATGGTGGCGCCCGGCCCCGTGTTGGTCAGCGAGGGGGCCGAGCCGCCTGCCGCCAGCACGGTAATGGCCGCGCCGTTGTAAGTGCCGCGCGAGACGGCCTGGCTGGTGCCCGCGCCGATGACGGCCTGGCCGGCTTCCAGCGTCACCGCGCCGTCGAGTTGCTGCACACCGTTGGCGAACACGATGATGGTATCGCCCGCCACGGCCGAGTCCTGCGCCGCGGCCAGTGCTCCGAACGGCGAGGCGTCGCGCCCGTCACCGCTGGAGCCCTGCTTCACGAACCAGAAGGGGCTGTTCTCCACCCTTACCACGGCCTTGCCGGGCAGGGTGCGCGCGCCATCGGTGACGGTGTAGCGAATGGTGTCGAGGCCGGCGTAGCCGGGCTTGCTCAGGTAGGTGAAGCTGCCGTTGGCGCTGATCGTGGCGGTGCCGCCGCGGTCGGTGGACACCGTGCCGGCGCTCACGGTCAGCGTGGCGTTGTCGCTGTCGGTGTCGTTGGCCAGCATGCCGTGCGCGCTGTCTACCGGCATGGTGACGTTGGAGATGGCGCTGATGGAGTCGAGGGCGAGCACCGGCGCGTTGTTCACGGTCACGAGGATCGAGTCCTTGCGCACCGAGTTCGCCTGGCTCTGGGCCTTGATCCAGGCCGTGCCCTGGGCGACGCCCTGGATCTGCGCCGTGGAGTCGGAGGTCTCCGTGACCGTGACCACGCCCGTGTTGCTGGACGACCAGATCACGTTGTCGGCGAGCCCGCGGCCCACCACGTCGAACACGCTGTCGGCCAGCACGGCCGTCTGACCCACGTTCAGCAGCGCCGAGTTGGGCGTGATGTCCACCCACCCCTGCGGGTACCTGACGCGGCCCGAAACGTAGACCTTGAAGTTGAACTGCGGAGCCCCGTTGAGCGCCAGCTTCCACTGCCTGGCCTCGGACACCTCGTTGGGCTCCAGGGCGCCGGCGTACTGGTAGTACGGCTTGTTGCCCGAAATGAAGACCTCGGAGCCGGACGCCCCCGCCACGACGACCGGGCCCCCGCCGCCGACGGCGTTGGGGCCCGAGTGGAAGAAGACGCGCACGCCCTCGGCGTTCGCCGATCCGTCCTCGTTCACGCCCAGCGCCTGCGGAAGCAGGTTCTGCACGGTGGCGTTGAAGACGAAGGTGTCGGCGACGACGGCCATCCCCGTCGACACCAGTTTGACGAACATGTCCTGTCCGCCCACGATCAGGCCGGAGGCGGCGCCCGTGCCGGGCTGCGCCGAGGCGCAGGTCACGGAGCGTGAGCTCACGGTGACGGTGCAGTCCAGTGCCTGGAGGACGTTGGCGGGCTCGGGAGTAGGCGGCTTGCGGCCGTCCGGGCCCAGCGGGTCTCCCGCGTCGCTGCAGGATACGGCGGCCAAAAGGCCCGCCAGGAACAGAGCGCGTCTACGCAAGGACATGTGACCGGCTCCGGCCGAGATGAAGTAAGAACGAAGGGAGGAGACGAATCCGACCGACCAGGACGGCGAGGGGAAGTCCCCTGCCAGGGGGGTAGTCAGAAGAGCGCGCGCGGGACCGAAAGGCCCATAGCGCGTCAGGTGGTCCCACGAAGGGGTCCACTGAGACTTCCTAATGTCTCACATCGGGGAACCTGCGTCAAGAGTAAGCGCACCAGCGACATGGCATGGCGCGCGGGTAGCGCCGCCGCCCCGGAGGCGCACGGCGCCGCCCACGCCGAAAGAACTGTGTCTGTTTACAGGAATTCGCCGTGGCGGGCCAGCCGCCCCGTGCCCGTCATCCCGGCGCGGCCCGCCCCAGCACCGCCCCGATGCGCTCGGCCGCCTGGGCCAGGCGCGACTCGGGCTCGATCAGGGCGAAGCGCACGTGCCCCTCCCCCTCGGGCCCAAAGCCCAGCCCCGGCGACACCACCACGCCCGCCTCTCGCAGCAGCAGGCGGGCGAACTCGATGGAGCCCATCTCCCTGAACGCGTCGGGGATGGGCGACCACACGAACATGGTGGCCGCGGGCGTGGGCACCGGCCAGCCGGCGGCGTTCAGCCCGCCGACCAGGGCGTCGGCGCGGCGCCGGTATACCTCGCGCGTTTCGGCCACGCACTCCTGCCCCGCGCGCAACGCGTGGGCGGCGGCGATCTGGATGGGCTCGAAGATGCCGTAGTCCAGGTAGCTCTTGATCCGTGTCAGCGCCCCCACCATGGCCGGGTTCCCCACGCAGAACCCCACCCGCCATCCGGCCATGCAGTACGACTTGGACATGGAAAAGAACTCCACGCCGATCTCCTTCGCCCCCGGAACCGCCAGCAGGCTGGGCGCCTCGGCGCCGAAGCCGAAGTCGGCGTAGGCAAAGTCGTGCACCAGCAGCAGCCGGTTGCGGCGGCACACCTCCACGGCGTTCTCGAAGAACCCGGGCGGCGCCTGCAGCGTGGTGGGGTTGTTGGGGAACGAAAGCACCAGCAGCCTGGGCGCGGGCGTTACGGTGCGGCAGGCCTCCTCCACGCCGGCCAGCAGCGCGTCGCCATCCACGAACCCGTCCGCCCCGGCCACCAGCGGCAGCCCGTGCACGCGCCCGCCGGCGAACAGCACCGAGTAGCGGTGGATGGGGTACGCCGGCGAGGGAACGATCACCGTGTCCCCGTCGCCCAGCAGGGCCAGCATCAGGTGGGCGATCCCCTCCTTGGCGCCGATGGTGACCACCACCTCCGTCTCCGGATCCACCGTCACGCCGTACCGCCGCGCGTAGTGCTCGGCCATGCCATCGCGCAGGCCGTAGATGCCGCGCGAGGCGCTGTAGCGGTGGTGCTTGGGCTTGCGCGCGTGCTCCACCAGCTCGTCCACGATGTGGCCGGGGGTGCCCAGGTCGGGGTTGCCCATCCCCAGGTCGATGACGTCGTGGCCCGCGGCGATGCGCTCCAGCTTTTCGGCGTTGATCGCCGCGAACACGTACGCGGGGAGGCTGCCGATGCGGGGAAAGTCGGCGCTGGACGTCGGGGGCCAGGGCGAGGGCTGCGCGGTCATGCGTTCTTGGAGCGACGGGTGATCCGGAGGCAGAGCCATCCTGCCGAAACCGCCCCCGCCCATGCACGAACCTCGCCCGCGCGCGAGGTGCGGGGACGATCGCGTCCGATGCGGACGTGCGCGCCGTCGCGACGCGGGAAATGAAGAACCGCCCCGGCATCACTGCCGGGGCGGTTCCCGTACCCTGCGTGCGGCGAAGCCGGGCGTCAGTCGCCGGCCTCGAGCTCCACGACGGCTTCCACGGGCTCCGCCGCAAAGGGGAGCACCGCCACCGACTTACGCTTCTTGTCCTTGCGGACGAACTGCACCTGGCCGTCGACGAGCGCGAACAGCGTGTCGTCGCTGCCGATGCCCACGTTGGCGCCCGGATGGAAGCGGGTGCCGCGCTGGCGGACCAGGATGTTGCCGGCGAGAACCTTCTCGCCACCGAAGCGCTTGACCCCCAGCCGCTGCGCGTTCGAGTCGCGCCCGTTGCGGGTCGAGCCGCCGCCCTTCTTATGTGCCATGGCTGCTCTCTCCTGTTAGCCGAGGTTGATCTCGTTGACGCGAACCTCAGTGAACTTCTGCCGGTGCCCCTGCTTGCGCCGGTAGTTCTTGCGCCGCTTGTGCTTGAAGATGATGATCTTCTCGCCCTTGCCGTGCCGTACGACCTCGGCCGTCACCGACGCACCGCTCACGCCCGGCGCGCCGATCTTGATCGAGTCGCCGTCGGCGCCCAGGAGCACGTCGTTGAAGCGAAGGCTTTCGCCCGGCTCGATGGCGACGGAGGGAATGCGAAGCGTCTTGCCCGGCTCGGCACGGAACTGCTTGCCGCCGGTGCGGATGATGGCGTACATGTCGTTGGAACCCCGTTGCACGGACTTGGCCCGTTCTCCAAAAAACAACACAAGACGAGCAATATCGCCCCAAACACCCCGGGTGTCAAGGCGTGGCGGGCCGGGACTCCCCGGCCCGCGGCGGGTCAGAACGGCACCGCGAAGGGCCGCAACACCGGCGTGGCGCTGGCGCCGCCGCTCAGGATCAGCCCGCTCGCGCCCCCGGCGGGGTTCACCCAGCGCAGCTCGTTGCCCGTGGCGGTGTAGGCCAGGTACACGATGCGGCCGTCAGGCGTCCAGGTGCCCGACGCGTCGCTTCCCGCGCGGTCGGTCAGCCGGGTGACGGCGCCGCCGGCCAGGGTCAGCACGAACAGCTCGGCGTTGCCCGGCGCGTTCGACGAGTAGGAAAGGAACTTTCCGTCGGGGCTGAACGCGGGCGTGACCTCGGCGCTTTCGCCGCCGCGAATCAGCGAGGGCATGGCCCCCGGCGCCGCCAGGTCGAACACGTCGGCGGTCCCGTTGGGCGTTCCCACCAGGGCCAGGCGGTCCGCCCCGGGAAACCAGGCCGGCGACGCCTCGGGCGCCCCGCCGAAACCGAAGCTGTTCGCGGCGGCCCGCGTGGCGCCGGTGCCGTTGGCAGCGGCCACGAACACCTTAGAAACGCCGCTGGCGTCGTAGGAGTAGGCCAGGCGCGTTCCCTCGCGGTTCAGCGCGGGCTCCGTCTCGAACGCCGCCGTGGTGGTCAGCCGCGTCTCGGCCCCGCCCACGAGCGGCATGGAATACAGCTCGGCGTTGCCGTTGCGGAAGCTGGTGAACACCACCGTGCCGCCGCCGGAGGTGGGGTTCATGTCCTCGGCGACGTGGGTCGTCAGGCGAACCAGGTCGCTGCCGTCGAGGGCCACCCGGTACAGGTCGCGGTTGCCGGCCACCACGCGGTCGAACAATACCACGGGCATCTTCGCGGCCTGCACGTACACCCGGAAGGTGAACGCCGTCACCTTGTTCGCCACGGTGAACTCCCAGCGCTGTGACGCCGTCTCGTTCAGGGCGAGCACCTGGCCGTACTGGAAGAACGCCTGCTGCTTGCCCTCCACCGTGCGCGCCTGGCCGTTGCGCGCGTCCACCGCGCCGGTGCCCGCCGACGCCGTGGGGCCCGCGGCCAGATACACCTGGATGCCCTCGGCGGGGGCGCCGCCCGCGGTGCCCAGCTTGAAGACGAGCAGGTTCTTCACCGCCGCGTCGAAGCCGAAGACGCCTCCGGACGAGGTGACGTTGGCGGCGGAGAACTGCACGTGCGCCGCCGCGCCCGACACCGGGGTGCAGGAAACGCTCGCGCCCGCCACGTTGGCGGTGCAGTCCAGCGCGGCCAGCGCGTCGGCCGGAACGGTGAAGGTGGGCTTGAGGGGCACCTCGGGATCGGGGCCGGTGCCGTCCTTGCACCCCGCGGCCAGCAGCAGGGCCACGGCCGCGCCCAGCGGGCGCGGCGAAAAGCGGCGGATGAACGTGAGTGCCACGGAGAACCTCGCGAGGAAGGGTCGGGCCAGCCGCACGGAACGGGAGCGGCCGGGCTGGGGAACGCACGCGCCGCGGCCCGGGGGGCGGGCGGCGGCACGATGACGAATCTAACGGCGCGCGCCCGGAGGCGGAATGCCCCCGGGCGCTACCTGCCTGCGCGGCCTGCGCTTAGCCCAGGTTGAAGCGCTGCGACACGTCCTGCTGGGTCGCCGTGGCCATCAGCTTGATCTCGTCCGGGTGCAGCAGGGGGTCGTCGCGCATGGCCAGCGTCATCTTCAGCGAGCCTTCGAGCGTGCGCAGAAAGCGTGGCTCCTGCTCCAGCACGAAGAGCGCGACCTCGGGGTGAACCCGCACCGTCAGCTGGCGCTCCTTGCCCTCGGCGGCGGCGCGGCGGATGGCTCGCTCGATCCGGCGCACCACCGTCTCGGGGGTAAAGATCCGCCCCGTGCCGGCGCAGGTGGGGCAGGCCGCCGTCTGCGTGTGGTACAGCGAGGGGCGCACCCGCTGGCGCGTCATCTCGATCAGCCCCAGCTCGCTCACCTGGAACGCCTTGGTGCGCGCCCGGTCGCGGGAAAGGCACTGCCGCAGCTCCTGCAGCACCTTCTCGCGGTTGGCCTTGGACTCCATGTCGATGAAGTCGCAGACGATGATGCCGCCCACGTCGCGCAGCCTCAGCTGCCGCGCGATCTCGCGCGCGGCATCGACGTTGGTCTTCAGGATGGTCTTTTCGGGGTCCTTCTTTCCCGTGTACCGCCCCGTGTTGACGTCGATGCTGACCAGCGCCTCGGTGGGCTCCACGATGATGTAGCCGCCGGAAGGCAGGTTCACCCGCCGCTGGAAGGCGTCGCGGATCTCGCGCTCCAGGTCGTACGCGTCGAAGAGGGGCTTGGGGTCGTCGTACAGGTGCACGCGCTCCACCAGCGACGGGTCCACCTGCTCCAGGTAGGCGCGGATCTCGTCGAAGGCGATCTTCGTGTCCACCGTCAGCGAGTCGACCTTCTGCGAGAACAGGTCGCGGATGATCCCCGCCGTGAGCTTGGCCTCGCGGTGGATGGCCGTGGGCCCGCGCGACTTGTTCGCCTTCTTCTTGATCTGCGCCCAGGTGCCCATCAGGGTCTGCAGGTCGCGCTGAAAGGTTTCGCGCGTCAGCTCCTCGCCCACGGTGCGCACGATGATCCCGCCCGACTTTTCGGGAAGGATCTCCTTGGCCAGCGCGCGCAGCCGGGCGCGCTCCTCGCGGTCCTCGATCTTGCGCGACACGCCCACGTGCGACGAGCCGGGCATGTACACCAGGAAGCGGCCGGGAAGCGAGATGTGCGCGGTGACGCGCGGGCCCTTGGTGCTGATGGGCTCCTTGCTCACCTGCACCACCAGGTCCTGCCCCTTCTTCAGGATGTCCTGGATGGGCGGGTACTTGCGCGAGCGCCGGCCACCCCCGCCGTTGCCGCCGGAGGCGCCGTCGCCGTCGCCCTCGTCAGCCGCTGCCTCGTCGCCCCCCGCCTCTTCGTCCTCGGCCTCGTCGTCGTCCTCGAGCGCCACGTCGGACACGTGAAGGAACGCCGCCTTCTCGGTGCCGATGTCGACGAACGCGGCCTGGATGCCGGGAAGCACGGCCTCGACCCGCCCCTTGTATACGTCGCCCACCATGCGCGCCGCGTCCGGACGGTCCACCATCAGCTCCACCAGGACGTCGTCCTCGAGGATGGCGACTCGCGTTTCGCGGGCCGTGGCGTTGATCAGGATCTCGCGCTTCATGCGGCCCTCGCGGCGCGAAGGCACGGCCGGGCGAGACCCGGACGAGGGGGCGGGGAGCCGCGAAGGGCGCGGGCGCGCCCATCGTTCCGCCTGTGGATGTGCATCGGTCCTCTGCAAAGGGCCGCGCCGCGAAGGTGCCGCGGCGGCGGCCCGCCGGTCAGTGGGAGAGCTCGCGGAGAAGGCCCCGGGCGATCACCATCCGCTGGATTTCGCTGGTCCCCTCCCCGATCTCGCAGATCTTGGCGTCGCGCATCATGCGCTCCACCGGGTATTCCTTGGTGTAGCCGTATCCGCCGTGGATCTGCACCGCCCTGGTGGTGGTGCGCATGGCGCATTCGGAGGCGAACAGCTTGGCCATCGACGCCTCGCGGGTGTACGGCTTTCCCTGCTCCTTGAGCCAGGCCGCGTGGTAGACGAGGTGCTTGGACGCCTCGATCTCCGTCGCCATGTCGGCCAGCATGAACTGGATGCCCTGGAACTCGGCGATGGGCTTGCCGAACTGGTGCCGCTCGGCCGCGTACTTCACCGACTGCTCGTACGCGCCCTCGGCGATGCCCAGCGAAAGCGCCCCGATGCCGATGCGTCCGGCGTCGAGCGTCTTCATGAAGTTGATGAAGCCCATCCCCACCTCGCCCAGCACGTTCTCGTCGGGGACGAAGGCGTTCTCGAAGACCAGCTCGCGGGTGTCGGAGGCGCGCCACCCCATCTTGTCTTCCTTCTTCCCCGCGCGCACGCCCTCGATGAAGGCCAGCTCGTCGCTGTGCCCCACGCCCACTTCGCGCGCCCGCTCCAGGTCGGTGGTCGGCTTGGTGACGATGAACGAGGTGATGCCCTTGGTACCCTTCTCGCGGTCCGTCACCGCCGTGGCCACGAAGATCTCGCCGACGCCCGCGTGCGTGATGAAGATCTTGCTGCCGTTCAGGATCCACCCGCCGTCGGCCTTGACGGCCGTGGTCTGGGTGCCCCCCGCGTCGCTGCCCGCCCCCGGCTCGGTGAGCCCGAAGCCGCCGAGCACCTTCCCCGAGGCCAGGTGCGGGACGAAGCGCTGCTTCTGCTCCTCGGTCCCGAAGTTCATGATGGGCGAGGTGCCCAGCGTGGTGTGCGCCGAGATGGTGATGGCGTGCGACGCGTCGACCTTGGCGAGCTCGTGGATGGCGATCATGTAGGCGATGCCGTCCATCCCCGCCCCGCCGATCTCCTCGGGCCAGGGCACGCCCAGCAGCCCCAGCTCCGACATCTTGGCGACGTTCTCCCAGGGAAACTCCGACGCCTGGTCCAGCTCGCCCGCGACGGGCGCGATTTCGTTCTGGGCGAACTCGCGCACCATGTCGCGGATCATCAGGTGGTTCTCGTCGAAGTACCGTTCCATGGGTGGTTCCGCAGTCCCGCGATGCAGTCGTTTGTCGTTGTGGGACGCGGAATTCCGCGCCCGGACCCTTGTGCTAAACCGGGGGAATGTAGCAGCGAATGGGAGGTTGGGAAAGGTGGCCCCGGGGGAGCGGCGCGGACCACGGACTAGCGCCGCTCAGTCGCCGCGCAGGATTTCGAGAAACGCCGGGCCGTATTTCTGCATCTTTCCCGGCCCGACTCCGGGCACCGCCAGCATCTCCGTTTCGTTGCGCGGATGGCGCCTGGCGATCTCCACCAGGGTGCGGTCGGCGAAGACGCAGAAGGCGGGCACCTCCTCTTCCCGGGCCAGCGAGGTCCGCAGTTCCCGCAGCTTCGCGTATAGCTGCCGCTGCTCCACGCTGGGCGGGGCCGCCGGCGCCGTCCCGGACGGCGCGGCGCGCTCGAAGGCGTCGCCCTTCCCGCCACGGTCGCGGTACTGGTCCAGCGCCCCGGAAATCGCCCGCAGGATGCCCGCGCCGTAGCGCTCCGCAAGTGGACGGGCCACGCCCTCCACCTTCAGCAGCCCCTCGGGGCGGCGGGGGCGCGCCTCCACCAGCGCATCGATCACCGCGTCGCTGAACACCATCCCCTCGGGCACGCTTTCCCGGGCCGCCAGCTCGCGGCGCAGCGTCAGCAGGGCGTCGCGCACGCGGTCGGCCCGCGGCACCTTGCCCCGGCGCGGCATGGCCCGGTCACCCGCGTCCGTGGGGTCCACCGAGGCCATGGGCTTCTGCCCCAGGCAGTTGTCGCACGCCCCGCAGTGGTCCATGGCCGCGGGGTCGCCGAAGTAGCGCAGGACGTAGCCGCGCCGGCATCCTTCGGCGTAGGCGTAGTTCTGCATCTGCCGCAGCTTGCCCAGCTCGCGCCGCTTGCGCTCGTCCAGCGCGCGCCAGTCCACCGCCAGCTTGTGCACGGGCGTGGCGCGGTCCAGCACCCAGGTGCCCTCTCCCGTCAGCGGGCGCCATTCGACGAAGCCCTCGTCCTGCAGCGCGTCCAGCAGCGGCGCCGCCCGGCTCCGCCCGCCCGCCGCGCCGTCCAGCGCCCGCCAGTCCAGCTCCACGCCGCGGTAGATGGCCTCGCCGCGCGCGGCGCGCCACAAGCCGCGCAGCATCTGCAGCTCGTCGGGCCGCTCCGCCAGCTCGCGGGAGATGCGATCGGGGCGGGCCAGCAGGCGCACGCGCACCGGGCGGGGGCCGTTGCCGTACGTTTGCCGCACCAGCCCGAACTGCTCCAGCACGCGCACCGCCGAGGCGGCTTGCCGCTCGTCGTCGATGGCCGCCACCGTGTTCGCCAGCGCGGCCACGGGCAGGTCGTACAGCCCGTCGCGGTCGGCACGCTCGCGCAGCGCCTTCATGGCGGCCTCCACCGACTTGCGGGGAGGATACGCCGAGTTGATGAAGTACTCGTGCGTGAACTTGTCGCGGAAGGCGTGCAGGAGCACGCAGTCGCTGTCGCCCCCGTCGCGGCCGGCGCGCCCGGCCTCCTGGTAGTACGCCTCGAGGTTGCCGGGAAGGTTGTAGTGCACCACGATGCGCACGTCGGGCTTGTCGATGCCCATGCCGAAGGCGTTGGTGGCCACCACCACCCGCACCTTGCCGGTCATGAACTCCTCCTGGATGCGCTTGCGGTCGCGGTCCGGCAGCCCGGCGTGGTACCCCACCGTCCGCGTTCCCACCCCGTTCAGCAGCGCCGTCAGGGCGTCGACCGCCTTGCGCGTAGAGGCGTAGACGATGGCCGATCCGTCGCGCCCCTTCAGCAGCTTCAGCAGCAGCCGGTCCTTTTCGGAGTCGCTCTTGGCCTGCAGCACGTGCCACACCAGGTTGCGCCGGTCGAAGCCGGTGACCAGGACCCGGGGCTCGCGCAGCTTCAGCTGGCGGACGATGTCGTCGCGCACCTCGGGGGTGGCCGTGGCGGTCAGCGCGGCCACGGGCGGGCCGCCCAGCAGCGTGCGCACCTCGCCCAGGCGCAGGTACGACGGGCGGAAGTCGTGCCCCCATTCGGAGACGCAGTGCGCCTCGTCCACCGCCAGGAGCGAGACGGGGATGTCGGCCAGGCGGTGGCGGAAGCCTTCGGCGTCGAAGCGTTCCGGGGCCACGTACAGCAGCTTCACCTCGCCCCGGCGCGCCGCGTCGAGCCGGGCGTTCATCTCGCCCTGGCCCAGCGTGGAGTTGACGAAGGTGGCCGGCACCCCCGCCGCCTCCAGGTTGTCGACCTGGTCCTTCATCAGGGAGATGAGGGGGCTGACCACCAGCGTCACCCCCGGCAGCAGCAGCGCGGGCACCTGGAAGCAGAGCGACTTGCCTCCCCCCGTGGGCATGATGGTCAGCGAGTCGCCGCCCGCCAGGATGTTGCGGATGGCCTGGTCCTGCCCGGGGCGAAAGTCCGGGTACCCCCAGTACCGGCCCAGCTCCTCGCGGGCGCGGTCCAGCGGATCGGGGGCGGTGGAAGCGGCGGGTGCTGCCTGGCTCATCGCGCGGCGGTCAAAGGGCCGGTGTGCACATCAAAGGGAACAATATGGACGCGCGGGCGTCCTTTGCACAGTCCCTGCGTACCAACACCGTGCCGCGAGGTGCCCCACGGAGTCGTTCACGTCCGTGGATCGCCCCCGGGAGGTTGCGCAAACCCGTGCGCAGTATTAGGATTTCGGGTCGGCACGTGCGGCGCGGGCGCGAAAGGCGCTCCTCCGCCGTGCTTCCGCCTTTCCCGCGCACAGCCGCCGCGGGCCTGCCGTTTCAGCCGTCGCACCGCCGGGACCTCCGCGTCCGGGCCGCGCCTCTCCTGCTTCCCGGAGAACCAATGCTCCTGGGCTTCGCCCTGACCGAGCACTGCAACCTGCGCTGTCCGCACTGCATCCGCGACGACGTCACCACCGTTCAGAACCTGCCCTCGGGGCTGCTGTTCGACACGGTGGACGCGGCGCGGACGATGCTGGGGCCGGTGACGGTGAGCATGACCGGCGGCGAGCCCACGCTGCACCCGGAGTGGGAGGGCATCATTGCCGGGCTGCACGCGCGCGGGGTTCCGTATCGCGTGGTCACCAACGGGTGGCACATGCGGCGGCTGATGCCCGGGCTGGAGCGGCACCCGCCGGAGTTCGTGCGCATCAGCCTGTCGGGCGCCGACGAGGCGGTGCACGACGAGGAGCGGGGGCGCGGCAGCTTCAAGCGGGTGATGCTGGCGATGGCGCTGCTGACCAGCCGCCGGATCCCGGCGGGGCTGTCCATCGTGGTCGACCGCCGCGACCGGCATCAGCTGCGCGAGGCGGCGGACCTGGCCGAGTCGCTGGGGGCGGTGCGGATGCACTTCATCCTCCCCCAGCCGGTTCCCGGAAGCGCGGCCCGCGACAGCGACCTGCCCCCGGGGGAATGGCGGCCCGTGCGCGACGAGATCATGGCGCTGGCCGCGGAGCCCGGGCGGCGGTGCCGGATCCGGCTGGACTACGGCGCCCCGTCCGACGGCGAAGAGATGCAGTGCGACACCTTCGCGGGCCGGCGCCTGTCCGTGGACGCCCGCGGGCGGCTTTCGCTCTGCTGCCAGCTTTCGGAGTACGGCTTCAACGACGCCGACGTGGTGGCCGACCTGGCGCGCGAGCCCTTCGACCAGGCGTGGCCGCGCTACGTGGAGGGGATCGAGCGGCTGCGCACGGCCAGCCGCCCCCGCCCCGACGGCGGCCCCTTCGAGGCGTTTCCGTGCATCCGCTGCGCGCGCTCGCTGGGCAAGATGGACTGGATCGCCGCGTATCCCGGCACGCCCTGGCACGCGGCGGCCGGACAGAACCAGGCCCGGCCGGCGCTGGTGGGCCTGACGTACCGCCCCGCGGCGCAAGCCGCCTGATCGCAGGCGCCGTTCGCGGCGTTTTCGTCTGTATTTCCGTGTGCCGGCCCTTCCGGCGCACCCACCTTCGAGGTGAGTCCCATGAACGCCAAGAGCACGCCCGTTCCGGTCCAGACGCCCGCGGTCCGCAAGGCCTGGGTGGCGCCGCGCGTGGAGACCCTTCCGCGCCTGACCAACCTGACGCTGGCGACCGGCGCCGCCATCGACGGTAGCGGCGACGTGAACAACCCGGGCAGCAGCGTCTTCTAGGCCCGCCGGCCCGGCGCCACCCGACGACGCCATGACCGGCGAACAGGAATACCGCGTTCCCGACGACGTGCTGGCCGCCCACCTGGAAGGGGAGGCGGTGCTGCTGCACATGGACACCAAGGACTACTACCGCCTGAACGCCACGGCGGCGGCCGTCTTCAAGGGCCTGGAGCGCGGACTGGGCCGTGATGCCCTGGTGGACGACCTGTGCGCCCAGTTCGAGGTGGAGCGCGCCGACGCGGCCGCGGCCGTTGACGGCCTGCTGGCCGAGCTGGCGGAGCGCCGCCTCGTATCTCCCGCCAACGACGGGCAGGGGTGATGCGGCTGGCCGATGCCGCGCTCAGCGGGGTGTGGGCGGGGCTGCGCGTTCCCGTGTGGCTGCGGGGCCGCCGGTGGACGGAACTGCTGCGCGAGCCCCCCGCCGCGGAACCCGGCGCGCGCCCGCCGCGGGGCGCCGTGCGCGCGGCGCTGGTGACGGTGGGGGTGCTGGCACGCGTTCCCGGCCTTCCGTGGAAGCGCACCTGCCTGTACCGCAGTGTGGCGGAGTGCCTGGTGCTGCGCCGATACGGCGTGCCGGCGGTGGTTCGCATCGGCGTCAAGAGCGAGGGCTCCGGACAGATCCTGGCCCACGCCTGGGTGGTGCCCAACCCCGCCGCCGAGCCCCCCGCGCCCGACGCCATGCGGGCCTTTTCCATCAAGGGCTGACGCGCCCGGCGTGATCGCCCGCTCGCTGCTGCACGACGGCGCGCTTCGGATGGAGGTCCACCCGGAGCTCCTGCGCGCCGCCTCTCTGTGGATCCCCCTGCTTCCCGAAGACACTCCCGCGGATCCGGCCGGCGCCGTGGTCCGCGTTCTTGCATCCGACGGGTCTTCGGCCGGCGCGCCTTCGTCCGCCCCGCCCACCCTGCGGATGGGGAACGTGGCGGCGTGGCTGGAGGGCGACCGCGCGGTGCTGGACGGCACCTCGGGCCTCCACGGCGTGGTCGACCTGGCGTCGGGCTCCGCCGAGCTGCGGGTGCCGCCGGTTGCCGAGCCGGTTGGCACCGACCCGGCCGCGTGGACCCTGTTCTCGGCGGCCACACTGGCCGCCGCGCTGCTGCTGGGGCGGATGGAGCGCGCGCTGGCCCACGCGGCGGCCGTCGTGGGGCCGGATGGGCGCGCGTGGCTGCTGGTGGGCGATTCGCACGCGGGAAAGACCACCACCAGCGTCAACCTGCTGCAGGCGGGGTGGCGCTACGTGTCGGACGACCAGGTGGTGCTATACCGCGCCGCGGACGGCGGGTTGAGCGTGGAAGGCTGGCCCCGTCCCTTTCACCTGGACGAGGGGTGGGAAGCCGGCGCCCCCCTGCACCGCCGCGGGACCACCGACCCGCGCGAGCGCTGGCCGGGGCGGTGGATGCGCACGGCGCCGCTGGCGGGGCTGCTGTTTCCGCGGGTGGAGGCCGACCGGCCTACGGCCCGTGAGGCCCTGCCCGCCCCCGACGCGCTGGCGCGGCTGCTGAGGCAGTCGCCCTGGCTGCTGGCGGACCGCGGCGCGGCGCCCCGGGTGCTGCGGCTTCTGCAGGAAGCTGCGTCGCTCCCCGCGTACGAGCTGCGGCTGGGGCTGGACACCTACGCGGACCCGGAGCGGCTGGTGCAGGTGCTGGCGTAGGCGGACGCGTCGCCGAGCGAATCGGATTCGAAGACGCGTCGGCGATCGTGAGATTCGCGTGGTGTGTGGCGGATCCCTCGGTCGCTGCGGTCTGCCGTGCAGGTTCAGGGTTCCCCGTGGCCGCTCCGTCGGGATGACATTCCGGCATTGTGGGGAGTGCGATGTGGGAATCGAAGGCCTCGACCGGGTCGTGCCCGGCCGGGGCTTTCGCATTCCGAGCGTCCGCCGTGTCGCAGGGGACGAGGGCGGGCGGGGCGACGGGTTTCGGGAGGGGCCCGGATCGTGTTAAATTCGTGCGCTGCTTTCACCTTCGCGCATTCGGGAAGGACGCGTCCAAGACCATGGAAACCCGCACGGCGCTCGTCGAGGGCCTGATGGCCCGCTTTCCCCACGTTCCGCGCGAGGCGGTCCTGAAAGAGGACCTGCTGCGCACGGGGATGGCGTTCGACGATTCGGCGCTGACCGACAACCTCGAGGGCGAAGTCAAGCCCAAGAGCTATTTCATCTTTTCGTTCGACCAGAAGCCGCTCGCGCAGCTGGGCAACGCCGCCCGGCGCCGCCCGCCCGAGGAGGTTTCGCTCAGCGGCGGGCCGTACGGGCTGCGCCGCACCATCGTTTCCGTCCGCGTGAACCCCGACTCGCCCTACCGCGTTTCGCGCGGCGCGAACGGCACGCTGAACCTGTCGATGGACGGCGCGCCCATCGCCGACGTGGCGCTGCCGCCCATGCCCGAGTACTACCGGCACACGCTGAGCAACGGCAAGACGGTGATGGAGATCGCCCCCACCATCCAATGGGGCTATCTCGTGTACCTGACCGTCTTCCGGATGTGCCAGTACTTCGGCGCCAAGGAAGAGTGCCAGTACTGCGACATCAACCACAACTGGCGGCAGCACAAGCAGGCGGGGCGCCCGTACACCGGCATCAAGCCCATCGACGAGGTGCTGGAGGCGCTGGCCATCATCGACCAGTACGACACCGGACACACCTCGCACGCGTACACGCTCACGGGCGGCAGCGTGACGAGTAAGGTGGACGGCTTTGCCGAGGCCGACTTCTACGGCCGCTACGCCGAGGCCATCGAGGCGCGCTTTCCCGGGCGCTGGATCGGCAAGGTGGTGGCCCAGGCGCTGCCCAGGGAAGACGTGCAGCGCTTCAAGGACTACGGCATCAAGATCTACCACCCCAACTTCGAGGTGTGGGACAAGCGCCTGTTCGAGATCATCTGCCCCGGCAAGGAGCGCTACGTGGGCCGCGAAGAGTGGCACCGGCGCATCTTCGACGCGGCCGAGGTGTTCGGGGCGCGCTACGTGATCCCCAACTTCGTGGCCGGGGTGGAGATGGCGCGCCCGTTCGGCTTTCAGACGGTGAACGAGGCCATCGCCAGCACGCGCGAGGGGCTCGACCACTTCATGTCGCGCGGGGTCACGCCGCGGTTCACCACCTGGTGCCCGGAGCCCTCCACGCCGCTGGGGCAGGACAACCCCGAGGGTGCGCCGCTGGAATACCACATCCGGCTGCTGGAGACGTACCGCGAGGCGCTGGAAAAGCACGGCCTGCAGCCGCCCCCGGGCTACGGCCCGCCGGGGCCGGGGAACGCGGTGTTCTCGGTCAGCAGCTTCATGGACACGCTGGCGCCCAACGACGAGAACGCGGACGAGCTGATGGCCACGGCCGCCACGGCCTGATCCGCAGCCGGTGAATGAAGACGAGGAGGCTCCCGCGCGACGGGAGCCTCCTTGTTTTACGTCTGCGCGTTCGCCTACGGCCAGCGGCCGCCGGGCGGGCGCGGAACCGGCGCTGGGCGCGGCGGAAACGGATCGGCCCCGCCCCGTGTGCCGCCGAAGAAGAGGTCCAGCAGTTCCTGGCCGTGGAAGGTGAACGAGGGGACTACGATCCAGTTGGACTGGCGCAGAGCCAGGGCGGACGGGTCGTAGAACACGCCGATCTCCGGGCTGATCCCCAGCCGCTGAGAGCCCAGGCGCACACCGGCGAACGCGCCGACGGTGGGCTGGTCGGAGACGGCCCCGGCGTTCAGCGGAATCACCTGCATCGCCTTGACCCCGCCGTACGCCGTGGCGCCGCTGTTTTGCGGTCCCGAAGCGAGCAGGCCGGCCTGCACCAGGGCGTGGTCGCCCAGGTTTACGACGCCGCCGCCGAACGTCGCCGCGACCGCCGCCCCGTCGTGGGGCCCCGCGTCGAGCCGGCGCTTGTAGTCCACGACCACGCCCACGAACCCGGGGGCCCGGATCCCCAGGTCGGATCGTTCGTCGATCCCGATGCGCGCCTCCAGGTCGGCGCCGAACAGCGGCGAGTCTGATGAATCCGCGTCCTCGTACTCGACACCCCGGGGGATGAAGTATGCCGACATGCTCGGCTCCATCGTCCCAACCGGCGTGGGCACGGCCGTGGTGCCGGTAGAGTACGGGATGCACCCCGCCGCGAGCGGCAGTACCACCGCGAGAAGCACGGGAGCGGAGCGTCTCATCGCCGTTGGGGGTTGGAGGATGGTCAGGCGGACACGCGCTGGACCTCTGCCTCGACGGGCACTGCCACGGCCTGGGCCGCCGGGCGCTCGTTTGCGGAGATTGGGCGGATGCTGACGTCTACGCGGAACCCTGCGTGCGCCAGCATCCTGACCAGCTCGTCGATCGTGAACGCGCCCTTGCCTCGCGTAATCTCGGCGATGCGGCCCTGGGATACTCCGAACAGCTTTGCGGCAGCCGCCCGCGTGAGCCCCCGTTCGTCGATGATGTCTTCGATCGCGATCGAGAGCCGCGAACAAATCAGCAGGGTTTCGGCTTCCTCGGGCGGGAAGCCGAGATCCGCAAACACGTTTCCGTCCGCCGGTGTGATATGCTCGATCATGGCGCCTCCTTCCGGTGCCGTCGTTCCCGGACCATCTGCTTGTACCGCTTCGCCGCGAGTTCCAGGTAGTGCGGCGGCGTTTTCCGCGTCTTCTTCTCGAACGCATGGAGAACGTACACCGCTTCCGCGAACTTGGCGACGTACACGACTCGGTGTTCCAACGCCCCGCCTTCGAACGTCCGAACGCGAATTTCCCTCGCTCCCGCGCCGATGCCTGCCATCGGCTTCCAGTCCCGCGGCTCGCGACCCAGCTGTACCCTGTCCAGCTCCTTACCTGCTGCCTCGCGGCCTTCGGGAGAAAACCCCTGCAGCTCGCGGCGCGAAGCCCCGATCCACACGAGCGGTTTCGGGGAACGCTCCCCAATCAAAGCCATTTCCCATCCTCCGTCAAGAGTGAAAGGTTGGATGCGAGAAGTACCACCTGTGGCGGGTTTTACATGCGGAAAAGAGATCCGCCCGCGAGGAGGTTCCTCGCGGGCGGATCGGGGCCCGGCTGGGGTGGCGCTCTGCGTTCAACTGGTGCCGGGAAGCACGTGCGTCGCGACGGCGACGTAGTGGCATACGCTGCCGGCCAGCACGAACAGGTGCCAGACGGCATGGGCGTACGGGCGGTGGCTGTGGTAGAACGCCGTCCCGCCGGTGTACGCCAGCCCTCCCGCCACCAGCCAGGCGAGCGTCGTCGTCGACAGCGCCTCGAGCATCGGCGCGGCGGCGACCACCACCATCCATCCCATTCCCAGGTAGATGGCGGTGGACACGCGCGGGAACCGGCCCGTGAAGAAGAGCTTGAACACCACGCCCGCCACGGCCAGCCCCCACGCCACGCCGAACAGGCTCCATCCCCATCCGCCGCGCAGCCCCAGCAGCGTAAAGGGCGTGTAGGTGCCCGCGATCAGCAGGTAGATGGCGCAGTGATCGAACACCTGCAGCCGCGCTCGTACCCTGGGGGAGCGGGCGGCGTGGTACAGGGTCGACGCGGTGTACAGCAGCACGAGCGTGGTCGCGAACACGGCGCTGCTCACCACTTTCCACACGTCACCATACGCGGCGGCGCCGGCGACCAGCACGGCGCCGCCAGCCAGGCTCGCCACGGCGCCCACCCCGTGCGTCAGCGCGTTCGCAAGCTCCCACCGGCGGTCTTCGGATCGTTCCATGAAGCGGGTTCGTTCGTGTTTGCGATGCGCGTCGTCCGCTGGTTTCTACGATAATGGCGCTGAGGCGGATCTGTAAAGCCTGTCCACTTGATGAGCGGCGCTCAGCGGCTCGGACGGAACCCTCGCCCGAATGTGTCCTCTTTTTGGGAACTCGCCGGGGGGCCCGGGGGTGAATAGGTTGATGGCGCGGTTTTGATCCCACGACGATCCCACCTTCCCGACCATGAAGATCCCATTCCCATATCGGCGCGCGGCCCTGGTGGCGGCGCTCGTTCCCGTGGCGCTCGCTGCCGGGTGCATGACCGCCTCCAAGCGGCTGGAGCAGGGCGCCAAGCTGGAGGAGCGCGGACAGTCCGCCGAGGCCGCGCGGCGCTACATCGACGCACTGCGGCGCGACGGGTCGCTGGCGCAGGCCCGTGCGCGCCTGAACGAGACCGGCGCGCTGGCGATCGAGCAGTACCTGGCGGAATCCGACGCCGCGGGTTCCGCCGGGGAGGCCGAGCAGGCGGCGGACGTGCTGCTGCGGCTGGACGGGCTTCGGCGCGACGCCGCGGGGGTGGGCGTGCAGTTGGCGGTGCCGGGCGACTACACGTCTCGCCGCCGCCAGGTGCTGGATGCGGCGATCGAGGCGGCGGTGGACCGCGGCGCACAGCTGGCCTCGTCCCGCCGCTTCGGCGACGCGCTGGGGCGGCTGGACCGCGCCGCGGACCGCTGGCAGCCTTCGGCGGCGCAGCGCGGGCGGCTGAACGAGGCGCGGGTGGCGACGTACGTGGCGTGGAGCGAGCACGAGGCCGGGCAGGGCCGCTTCCGCGCGGCGTACGACGTCGCCGGCCGGGCCATCGCGTCCCTCGGCCGCGACTTTCCGGGCGCGGAAGACCTGCTGGAGCTGCAGGCCCGGGCGCTGGAAGAGGGCACCGTGCGCGTGGCCGTGCTCCCCGTGACGTCCGAGACGGGGGTGGAGGATGCGCTTCCGGTGGACTGGCTGCGCGAGGTGGAAGACGAGCTGGAGGCGGGCGCGTGGGACGAGCCTCCGACGTTCATCGAGGTGATCGATCCGCGCGAGGTGCGCCGGGAGATGCGCCGCGACGACGGCGTGCGCCGGCCGCGCGGCGGCGTGATGGCGGCGGCGAGCCTGGGCCGCGCGCTGGGCGCCGACCTGGTGGTGAGGATGAGCGTCGACAGCACGCGCACGGAAGAGCGCGACGTCCGCAGCGAGCGGCGCACGGCCCGCCTGCGTACGGGCGAAGACACGGCATACACCGTTCGCTCCGGCCGGCGCGAGCTGTGGGCGCGGGTGCGCTACGACATCGTGGACGTACGCGACCGCCGCTCGGTGGGGGACGACGTGTTCCAGGTGGAAGGCCAGGCGCGGTTCCGCGAGCCCGTGTTCCAGGGCAACTGGCGCCAGCTGATGCTTTCGCGCGACGACCAGGCCCTGTTCGGCGACGAGAGCCGGCGCGACCAGCGGCGCCAGCTGTGGCGTTCGCTGACGGACGAGATGATCGAACGGGTTCAGCGGGAATTGTTCGAAGACATCCTGCGCCTGGTCGACTGAATCCGGAGGGATCGGGTCTCACGCGGAGGCGCGGAGGTGGCGAAGAACGGCCGAGGATTTCCCTGCTCTTCTCCGCGTCCTCCGCGGTTCAGGCCGCGATCACGCGGTTGCGGCCCTGCGCCTTGGCCATGTACAGCGCCTTGTCGGCCGCGTGCACCAGCGCCGTCTTGTCGTGCCCGGGCGTGGCCGCGGCGACGCCCACGCTGGCCGTGACGCTCAACGCGCCGCCCGGGATGGGCACCGTCATCACCTCCACCGCGGCGCGAAGACGCTCCGCGAGCTCACGGGCGCGGGGCAGGTCCACGTCGCGCAGCAGCACGGCCATCTCCTCGCCCCCCAGCCGCGCCGCGAGGTCGCCCGGGCGCGCGTGCTGGCGCAGCAGCAGCCCCACGCACCGCAGCACCTCGTCGCCCTTCACGTGGCCGTGCACGTCGTTCACGCGCTTGAAGCCGTCCAGGTCGATCAGCAACAGGCACGAGCGCCCGCCTGCCTTCACCCGCTCCACCTCCGCCGCGAGCTCGTCGTCCAGCACCCGCCGGCTGGCCAGCCCGGTGAGCGGATCGATGCCGGCCTGCATCTCCGACAGCGTCCAGCGCTGCGCGGTGGCGACGCCGAAGGTGAAGATCAGCAGCAGGAACCCGCCCCAGAACGCGCCCGGCGCTCCCGGCACCAGCTGCACCCAGGGAAGCGCGCCGTACTCCGCCAGCAGGTCGGCGAGGACGCAGAAGCCGAAGACCGCGATTCCGCCCAGCACCAGCCGTGCGAGCGGCGCGTTCCCCCGCGCCAGGATCACCACCCGGCTCACCAGGATCACCACGCCCAGCAGCACCACCACGTCCACGCCGTAGTGCAGCACCCGCAGCTCGGTTGCCGGCAGGATCAGCGCGGCCGGCACGCATCCCGTAAAGGCTAGCAGCGCCGCCGTTTCCCACCACCGGAAGCGGACGTTGAAGAGCGTGCGGATCAACAGGGCGATGGAGACGCCGGCCACGACCTCGGCCAGCACCATCCCCCGGAAGCGGGTCATCCCGGGAAAGATGGCGCTGAACAGCGACGCCGAGTAGCACAGCCCCAGCATCCCCACGCTCAGCGAGAGCAGGGCGAACCACAGGTTCTCGGACGCGTGCCGCCGCATCCCGTAGAACACCAAGTGATACAGGCCGATGGCCGTGAACATCCCCACCAGCCCCGCGATGGCGGCGTCGCGGAACGGGGGGATGGCGGGCGCGGCCTGCGCCAGGACCAGCATCATCGATTCACCAGCGCATCAAGTGGAACCAGGGTACATGCCAGAAGCCGCGGACCGGAACGGGCCGCGGCTTCGTCATCCGAGCACGGAAGATCGGCTCAGGCGAGCGCGGGGGTCCCGCCCTGCCCCTGCAGCTGCCGCTCGCGGATGCGGCCGCCGATGTACGCGTACGGCATCACCCCCAGCAGGTTGTAGACGTTGAACCAGGCCGGCGTGTGGTTCCAGGCCATCACCGTCATCGGAATGCTCATCGCGAGCGCGATGCCGCCCAGCACCAGCGCGTGGAACAGGGGGCGCGACGGAGCGAGGCGGGCGGTGACGTAGCAGCCCAGGATCCCGAACGCCGCCACGTAGGCGCAGACCAGGACCAGCGCGGCCGGATCGCTCACCGGTGCGCCGGTGGGGATCAGCTCGGGGGCCACCTTCGCCAGCACGGCGTTGGTGCCGATGTTCAACACGGCGGTCAGCACGAAACCGACGGCGATCGCAACGATGCTCTTCATCATGGATGCTCCGGTGGGGCGGATGAGCGGGATTCAGGGGGGACGCGCAAACAGATGCGTTTCGCGGGCGCGGCGGTCAAGGGTTCCGTTCGCGCCCGAGGAAACGATGGGGTATCGATCGAGGTTCAGCCGCGGGTGATGCGCAGCCTGACGACGTAGTTCTCCGGCGCCGGCTGTCCGGCAGCGGGGAGCGGATCGAGGCCGACGACCTCCACGCGATAGCCCTCGTGCCGGACGACCCGGGGGTCGGTGTGGGTGTTCAGCTGCACCGTGCGCGTCGCCTCGCCCCGCTCCTGCAGCACCAGCGCGAGGTGCGCGTTGCCGGCGCTGACGCACTGCGCGCCGCTCGGGCAGCGCGAATCTTCCATCACGCGGCCGAAGGAAACGGCGAACCGCTGCTCGTCCAGCGTCCGCGTTTCGCCGAGCGGAATCGCGATCTCCTGGTTGGCATCCGTCCCCGGCACCGGCCCGGTGCGGAAGGTGTTCGGGAAGCACCCGGCCACCCCGGCCAGGGCCGCGAACATCAACATCCGCTTCATCGTCATCCTCCCTCGTGGTGTTCCCGTCATCGATCGATCCGCGGCAAGATAGCGTGCGCGCGCCGCGTTGACACCCCCGCTGCAGGCGTCTACCTTGGCGCGCCGATCCGCCGAAGGTCCGTACCCGCAACGACATCGCCGTGCTGCTGGGAGCCCACGTCTCCACCGCTGGCGGGTGCCGCAACGCCCCCGCCCGCGCCGCCGACATCGGCGCCTCCGCCATCCAGGTGTTCACCAAGCAGCCCAACCGCTGGGCCGAGGTGCAGTTGGTAGACGACGAGTGCCAGGCGTTCCGCACCGGTCTTATCGAGCACGGCGTGGCCTTCGCCAACGCGCACGACAGCTACCTGATCAACCTGGCGACGGCCGACCCCATCCTCCGCGAACGCTCGTACGCGGCGTTCCTCGGCGAGTTGCGGCGCGCCAGCCAATTGGGGCTGGACGCGCTGGTCAGCCATCCCGGAAACGCCACGGACGGCGACCTGCCCCGCGGCCTGGCGCAGAACGCGGAACTGGTGGCACAGGCGCTGGAGGAGGTGGGCGGGTCGGTGATGGTGCTGCTGGAGACGACGGCGGGCGCGGGCAGGGTGATCGGCTCGCGGTTCGAGGAGCTTTCGGAGATGATCGAGCGCGTGCCCCCCGGGTTGAAGGATCGCGTGGGCGTGTGCGTGGACACCTGCCACGTGTACGCCGCCGGGTACGACCTGCGCGACGATTATTACGGGGTGATGGAACGGCTGGCGGACGTGATCGGGCTCCATCGCGTGCGGCTGTTCCACCTGAACGACTCGATGACGGCGTTCGGCAGCCGGCGCGACCGCCACGCGGCCATCGGCGAGGGGTCGCTGGGAGACGAGCCCTTCCGCCACCTGATGAACGATCCGCGCTTTGCCGGCGTTCCCATGGTGCTGGAGACGCCCAAGGAGCACCCGGACGATCCCAAGGACCTGGTGACGCTGGACCGGATGAACCTGGCGCGGCTGCGGTCGTACGTGGCCGGCGCGGAACCCCTGTGATGGCAAGGGGGTAGGCGCACTACGATGAATCGCGCGACCGGAGCCCTCGCCTGCACGCGGCGCATTGCGCTGCTGCTCGGAACGCTGCTGCACCTTGTGGGTGTGGCGGCGCTTCCGGCGCTGCACGCGTGGGGCAGCGGGCTGGACGTGGCGCCCGCCTCCACGGCGGGCCACGCCACGCTGGCCCAGCTCCCCGACACGCAGCCCGACGGGATTCCGCCGCACGACGAGCTTCACTGCGTCGTTTGCCACGCGCACGGCTCCGTCGCGCTGCCAGTGGACGCGCCGCGCATCGGCGGCGAGCACGCTGCTGTCACGGAGCGCCTTCCCCAGGCGCCCTCGCTCGCCTCGGCCCTCGTCCAGGGCGCCACCCGCGCCCGCGCTCCCCCCGTCGCCTGAAATCCACGCCGCCCGTCGCGGCGCACAGAACGAAACCCTGGTGCCGGGTCCGTCCGCGATCGTCGCGGGCGCACTCCGGCCGACGTTCCGGATTCAGGAGATTTCCCATGCTATATCGCATCGCGGGCCGCGCCGTGCTGGCGCTGGCCGCCCTGCTCGTATCCGCCGCCGCGGCCCACGCCGCCCCGGCCGATTCCGCCGCCGCGCCGCCCATCGTGGGCGTGGTGCGCGACACGGCGGGCGTTCCGCTATCCAACGCCCGCGTCGTCATCAACGAGCTCAGCCGCTCCACGCTCACCAGCGGCGACGGCACCTTCGTCTTCCGCGCGCTGCGCCCCGGGACGTACCACGTGGACGCGACCCTCCTGGGCTACGCGCCGGGGCACGCCGTGGCCGTGGTCCCCGCCGAGGGCGGCGAGGTGCGGGTGACCATCACCCTGCGCAGCACCGTGCTGTCGCTGGAGGGCATCAACGTCACCGCCTCGCCTCGCAGCGCCGACCCGCTGAACATCACCCAGTCCACCGTGGAGCTTTCGGGCAAGGCGCTGGAGCGCAGCCTGGGCACCAGCGTGGCGCAGACGCTTTCCAGCCAGCCCGGCCTGTCGGTGCGCTACGGCGGCCCCGCGGCGTCTACCCCGGTGATCCGCGGCCTGGCGGGCGAACGCGTGCTGGTGGTGCAGAACGGCCAGCGCACGGGCGACCTGTCGTCCACCTCCGCCGACCACGCGCTTTCGGTGGATCCGCTGGCGGCCAGCCGCATCGAGGTGGTGCGCGGCCCCGCGTCGCTGCTGTACGGCAACAACGCGCTGGGCGGGGTGGTGAACGTGATCTCCACCGACATCCCCAACACCATCCCCGGCGAGGCGTCGGGATTCCTGGCCGCGCAGGGCGAGTCGGTGAACCCCGGCGGGGCGCTGACCGGTGAGGTGACCATGCCCTTGGGCGAGTCGCTGGCCGTGACGGCCCGGGCGGGCGGGCGGCGGGTGGACGACGTGCACACGGGCGGCGGGGTCCCGCTGCCGAACACCTTCTACAACAACCTGTACGGCACCGGTGGAATTGGATATGTAACGGAGCACGTGCAGGCCGGCGCGTCCGTCGGTGGGTACCGGTTCGACTACGGCTTGGCCAGCCTCCATGCCGAGGAAGAGGAAGGCCACGAGGAGGAGGGCCACGAGGAAGGCGTGACCATCAATGGCCAGCGGACGGACGCCAACGGCCGGGTGAGCCTGTGGCTGGGCGACCGCGGGTTCACCAACCTGCGGGCGGAGGGAAGCGCGCAGTGGTACGGGCACGACGAGATCGAGGGCAACGGCGAGATCGGCACGCGGTTCCGGCTGAACACGCAGAGCGGCGGCCTGAACGCCAAGACCGAGTTCGGCCGCTTCTCGGGCGCGGTGGGGGTGTCGGGGCTCCTCAAGCAGTACTCGCCCGAGGGCGAAGAGGCGCTCACCCCGGGCGCCGACAGCCGCACGGGCGGCGCGTTCGTGTACCAGGAGATGGCGCTGGGCACGGGCGACGCGGCGCCGTCGCTGCAGGCCGGCGCGCGCTACGACGTGTACCAGGTGAGGCCGGAGGAAACGGGCGACGAGCGGTTCGAGAACGTCCGCGCCCGCGACTTCAGCAGCTTTTCCGGCTCACTGGGGCTGAACGTGCCGCTGAACCCCAACCTGTCGGCCAGCGTGAGCGTGGCCCGCAGCTTCCGCGCGCCGACGGTGGAGGAGCTGTTCTCCAACGCCTTCCACCACGCCGCGGGCACGTACGACGTGGGCGACCCGGAGCTGGAGCTGGAGACCAACCGCGGCGCCGAGGCGGTGCTGCGCGCGCAGTCGGAGCACATCAACGCGCAGGTGGCGGCGTTCTACAACCGCATCGACAACTACATCACCGCCGACGTGGTGGGCGACACGGCCATCTTCCACGAGGAAGAGGGCCACACCGACGTCGTGCCGCTGAACGTGTTCCGCCAGGCCGACGCCGAGCTGCGCGGCCTGGAGGGCCAGGTGGAGGCCGTGGTGGCGCGCCACGTGGTGCTGGGCGCCATGGGCGACCTGGTGCGCGGCGACTTCGTGCAGGGCGGCGCCCTGCCCTTCATGCCGGCGGCGCGGGTGGGCGGCAGCGCGCGGTGGGACGATGGGCGCTACTCGCTGGGGGTGGAGGCGCGGCACGCGTTCGCGCAGGACCGCGCGGAGATGCAGGAGTTCCGCACGGACGCGTACACGCTGGTGAACCTCAGCACGGGGCTGAGCCTGCGCCAGGGCCGCCGCATCCACAGCATCGTGCTGCGGGCGGACAACCTGCTCGACGAGCAGTACCGCGAGCCGACGAGCCGCCTGCTGGTGCCCTCGCCGGGGCGCAACCTGTCTCTCGTCTATCGCGTGCTGTTCTGATCGGGCTGGTTCTGGCGACAGGTCGACATCAGGGCGGGGAGGCTTCGGCTTCCCCGCCCTTTTCGTCTGCCCCGCGGGGGCCCCTCCCCCGGCCCCTCCCCCGGCAAACTGCGCCGGGAGAGGGGAGAACTTCGGGCGGGGCTCGACTGGCGTCCTCTCATACCTCGGGAGCCCCCTCTCCCGGCCTCTCCCCCGCAAACAGCGCGGGAGAGAGGAGAGCTTCGAACCCCCTCCGCGGTTCCCTCCGCGACCTCCGCGCCTCCGCGTGACCCCTGTCTGTTGCTCCTGCGTCTCTGCGGCTCTGCGTGAGGCCCCAAGCAGTTCCTCCGTGACCTCCGTGCCCTCCGTGTGAGACCCCATTTCACGTCCCGTTGCTTGACTCCCCGGAGCCTGCGCCGCAAGTTGTCCCGCTTCCAGCCGCCCGGGGATCAACCATGCCCGGAGAGCGGCGCAGGCACGGACCGTCGATCGAAATGGCGAACAAGACCAAGGCCCGCACCACCACGATCCCCCACGGGCTGACGCGCGACCAGCTGCTGGAGATGTACCGGCTGGTGCGGCTTACGCGCAGCCTGGAAGAACGGCTGGAGGTGCTGTTCAAGCAGAGCAAGGTGATCGGCGGGCTGTTCCGCTCGCTGGGGCAGGAAGGCGAGTCCGTCGCCAGCGCCTACGCACTGCGGCGCCGCACGGACGGTACCGGCGACATGCTGTCGCCCCTGATCCGCAACCTGGGATCGATGCTCACCATCGGCGCGAAGCCGGTGGAGGTGGTCAAGCAGTACATGGCCAAGGGCGACTCGCTGGCGCGCGGCAAGGAGCTGAACATCCACATCACCGACTACGACCGGGGCTTCGTCGGGCAGATCAGCCCGCTGGGCGACCTGATCCCGGTGATGGCGGGGGTGGCACTCACCTTCAAGCAGCGCGGCGAAGACCGCGTGACCATGGTGTACATCGGCGACGGGGCCACGTCGACCGGCGCCTTTCACGAGGGCGTGAACTTCGCCGCCGTGCAGAAGCTGCCGCTGGTCGTGATCGTGGAGAACAACCGGTGGGCGTACAGCACGCCCAGCCGCTTCATGACCGCCGCGAAGTCGTTCGTCGACAAGGCGCCGGGCTATGGGATGGCCGGCGAGCAGGTGGACGGCAACGACATGCTGGCCGTCTACGGCGCGTCGCAGCGCGCGGTGGAGCGCGCCCGCAGTGGCGGGGGCGCCACGCTGATCGAGGTGATGACGTACCGCCGCAAGGGCCACGCGCAGCACGACGCGCAAACGTACGTGGACCCGGCCGAGATCGAGCACTGGGCCAGCACCAACGACCCCATCGACCGCTACGTCAAGGCGCTGCTGGACAATGGCTGGGCCACCGCGCAGGAGCTGACCGGCATCGGCGAGCAGATCGACCGCGAGCTGGACGAGGCCGTGGCCGAAGCCGAGAAGAGCCCGCTTCCCCAGCCCGAGGAAGCGCTGACCGACGTGTACGCAGACGGCCCCGTGAACGCGCCCTGGACGCGCCACGAGCCGGCCGACCCCACCCGAGCCTGACGCCGAGACGCTGAACGATGGCGACCGTGATTGAAAAGCCCGAGCACGTCCGTCTGACGGAGCAGGGCAAGCCCGTCACCCTGCTCGAGGCGATCCGCGAGGGGATGTGGGAGGAGATGGAGCGCGACGAGCGCGTCTTCGTGATGGGCGAAGACATCGGCGCGTACGGGGGAGCCTTCAAGATGACGGACGGCTTCCTGGACCGTTTCGGCGGCATGCGGGTGATCGACACCCCCATCAGCGAGACGGGGTTCACCGGCGCGGCGGCGGGCGCGGCCCACATGGGGATGCGGCCCATCGTGGAGATGCAGTTCATGGACTTCGTCTCCACGGCGTACGACATCATCACCAACTACATCGCCACCAGCCGGTACCGCGGCAGCGGCGGCGTGCCAATGGTGATCCGCGGCCCCACGGGCGGCGGCGTGCGCGGCGGGCCGTTCCACAGCCAGAACCCCGAGATGGCGTTCTTCCACACGCCGGGGCTCAAGATCGTCTATCCCTCCACGGCGCACGACGCCAAGGGGCTGATCAAGGCGGCGATCCGCGACGATGACCCGGTGCTGTTCTTCGAGCACAAGTGGCTGTACCGCCGGCCGCAGCTGCGCGAGGTGCTTCCGCAGGACGACTACGTGGTTCCGCTGGGCAAGGCGCGCACGCACCGCGAGGGAACGGACCTGACCATCGTTACCTACGCGGCGATGGTGCACAAGAGCGCCGAGGCCGCCGAGATCCTGCAGAAGGAGGACGGCCTGTCGGTGGAGGTGATCGACCTGCGCACGCTGCTGCCGCTGGACGAGGACGCCATCCTGCAGTCGGTGAAGAAAACCAACCGCCTGCTGGTCGTGCACGAGGACACGCGCACCGGCGGCATTGCGGGTGAGATCGCCATGCGCGTGAACGAAAAGGCGTGGGAGTGGCTGGATGCGCCCGTACTGCGCGTGGCCGCCGCCGACGCGCCCGTTCCGTACTCGCCGCCGCTGGAAGACTACTTCCTGCCGCAGGTGGAGGACGTGGTGAAGGCCGCGCGGCACCTGGCCGCATACTGAAGCTGATCGACGTAGAGCGAAGCCCAAACTCAGGACCACGATCATGGCCCGTGTAGAAGTCCCGATGCCCCAGATGGGCGAGTCCATCGCCGAGGGCACCGTTTCGGTATGGCGCAAGAAGGTGGGCGACCGCGTGGAGCGCGACGAGCCCATCATGGAGATTTCCACCGACAAGGTGGATGCCGAGATCCCGTCGCCCGTAGCCGGCGTGCTGGCCGAGGTGGTGGTGAACGAGGGCCAGACGGTCGAAGTGGGCACCGTCGTCGCCTACATCGAGACGGAAGCGGGCGCCGGCGCGGCTGCGGCTCCCTCCGCTCCTTCGGCCCCCGCCTCGTCCGGGGACCACATCGAGGTGCCGGGCGAGCGCACCACCTCCATGCCGGAGTCCGGCGTGGGCCAGGTGGAGACCGGCGGCACCGGGATGCCCGCGGACGGCCGCGGCCAGTCGGACCCGGTGGGCACCGCGGTTTCCGGCTCCGGCGCGGCGGGCAGCGGCGGCGCGGGCCAGGCCGCGGGTGCGCCCCTGGGCGATGGGCCCCACACACTGGAAGAGCGGCTGCGGACGAAAAGCACGCCGCTGGTGCGGAAGATCGCCGCGGAGCACAACGTGGCGGTGCACCAGGTGCCCGGCACGGGACGCAACGGCCGCGTGACCAAGGAAGACATCCTCAAGTTCGTCGAGGAGCAGAAGTCCGCGCCCGCCGCGGCCCCGGCGACGCCGGCTCCGGCCGCTCCTGCCCAGCGCCCGGCCGCGCCCGCGCCTTCGTACGAGGGCGGCTTCCCGTTCCCGTGGGACGAGTTCTACGGCACGCCGCAGCACCCGGCCGTCACCGCCGGGCCCAACGACCGCGTGGAGCCTGCGTCGCGCATGACGCAGATCATCGCCAACAACATGGTGCAGTCGCGGCGCATCAGCCCGCACGTGCACTCGTACTTCGAGGTCGACTACTCGCGGCTCGACATCATCCGCGGCAAGAACAAGAAGCTGTGGGCCGACCAGGGCGTAAAGATCACCTACACGCACTTCATCGCGTGGGCGGTGGCGCGCGGGCTTCGCGAGCACCCCAAGCTGAACGCCAGCTACGGGAACCACGAGGTGATCTACCGCGCCGACGTGAACCTGGGCATCGCGGTGGCGCTGGACCACGGGCTGATCGTGCCCGTCATCAAGCAGGCCGACGAACTCTCGCTGGTGGGGCTGGCCAAGCGCCTGAACGACATCGCCACGCGGGCGCGCAACAAGCAGCTGAAGCCCGACGAGATCCAGGGCGGCACGTTCACCATCACCAACCCCGGCATCTTCGGCACCACGATCGGGTTCCCGATCATCAGCCAGCCGCAGGTGGCCATCCTGGGCGTCGGCGGGGTGGAGATGCGCCCCGCCGTGGTGACCGACGAGTACGGCAACCACGCCATCGTGCCCCGCAAGCGCGGGTACATCTCGCTGGGCTACGACCACCGCCTGGTGAACGGCGCCGACGGCGACCAGTTCCTGGCTCGCGTCAAGCAGCTCCTGGAAACCTTTCCCGAGCAGGCGTAGCGAACCATCCGCGCAGTACGAAGAGGCCGGCCCGCGCAGGGCCGGCCTCTTCTCGTCGCGCCCCGGAGTTCTGCCGCGCAAAATCGTTGCATTTTGGCCTGTTAGACACTATCCATTCTCGTGGCTCCGCAGGTCGGCCCTACCCTTCCCTGCCCATCCCTTCATTTTCCGTCCGGAGGCTTTCATGAAGCAACGGTTCATCCCGCGCCCCGTCGTGCTGGGGATCATCCTGGTGCTCGGCGCCCTTTCGGCCTGCGACCGCGCAGACCCGCTGATGCCCACCGACGCCCCGGCCGCCCAGGTGCAGCCCGGGGACGCGCGTGCGCTGGAGGTGAAGTTCCGGGAGGGGCTGGCCGTGCGCCACTCCGGCGGGGCGCTCGCCAGCGCCCGCGGCGCCAGCCTGGACGGGGTAACGGCCCTGCTGGACTCCCGCCAGGGCATCGTGGTGCAGCCGCTCTTCACCGGCGGAAGCGAGCTGGACCGCCTGGCCGAGGCGGCGCTGTCGTCCGGGGAGGCGCCGCCGGACCTGCGCTCGTGGTACCGGGTGGTGGCTCCCACGGCTGCCGACGCCGAACGGCTGCTCGGGGAGCTGAAGGCGCGCCCCGAGGTGGAGCACGCCTACCCCGCCCCCGTGCCCGCGCCGCCGCCGGGGTTGTTCACGATGGCCGGCACTCCCGACTTCACCGGACAGCAGGGATACCTGGGCGCTCCGCCCACGGGGACCGACGCCGCCTGGGCCCGCACGCTGCCGGGCGGCGGGGGGGCCGGTGTGATGGTGGTGGACCTGGAATACGACTGGTACCTGGCGCACGAGGACCTCGGGCTCCCCCTATCGACGCAGATCGGCACCGGCGTACGGTATACGGGCTACGGGAACCACCACGGAACGGCGGTGCTGGGAGAGCTCGCGGGCCGCGTGAACGGGCTCGGGGTGAGCGGAGGCGTTCCCGATGCGCAGGTACGGGTGATCCCGCCCATCTACGGCGGCTACTACAATCCCGCGAACGCCGTCGCCGAAGCCGCGGCCATTATGTCACCAGGCGACGTGCTCCTGATCGAGCAGCAGGCCTCGAGCCCGACCGGGACGTACGTGCCGCTGGAGGTGCTGCAGTCGGTGTTCGACGCCACGCGGGCCGCCACCCTGGCGGGGCGGGTGGTAGTGGCGGCCGCGGGCAACGGCGGGCAGAACCTGGACGACCCCGCGATGAACGGCCTGTTCAACCGGAACATCCGGGATTCCGGCGCGCTCATCGTCGGTGCGGGAAGCTCGCTTCACGCGCGGCTTTACTTCTCGTGCTACGGCTCCCGGGTCGACGTCCAGGGGTGGGGCCAGGGCGTCACCACCACGGGATACGGCGGCCTGTTCGGGACAGGGTTCGCCAACTACTACACGGGCTCGTTCAACGGCACTTCGAGCGCGTCGCCCATCGTCGCCGCCGCGGTCGCCGCCGTCCAGGGCCGCCGCAAGGCCAGGGGACTGGCGCCGCTCGGGGCGGTGCAGGTGCGGGCCCTGCTGGCGGCCACGGGAACGCCCCAGACCGGCGACACGACGCAGCACATCGGGCCGTTCCCCAACTTTCGCGCGGCCCTGGCCGAGGCGACGGCACCGGCGGCCCCGGACAGCGTTGCCGCGGCACTGCTCTCGGCCACCGCCATCCGCGTTTCATGGGCCACCACGGGGGCGGATTCGGTCTCGCACTTCGAAGTGCGCCGACGTACCATGAACGCCGACTCCACCTGGGGTCCGTGGGTCGTGGCCGGCTCGCCGGGGGGCCTGGCCCGCGCCTACGACGACGCCGGACTGACCACGGGGAGCACGTACCAGCACCGCGTCCGGGCGTGCAACGGGACGCTCTGCTCCACGTTCAGGGTGGGCGGAGCGATCGCCCTGGCCCAGCCGACCGCGCCCGTGAACCTGGCCTTGAGCCCGCTCTCCGGCACGGAACTGCTGCTGACCTGGAGTGACGGCCGCGCGAACGAAACCGGATTCCGCCTCGTTCGCCGCCAGCTGCTCGCCGACGGCACCTGGAGCGCGTACCAGCAGGTGGCCGCGCCGAACGCCAACGCCACGCGCCACACCGATACGGGGCTGACCCCCGGGACCGCCTACCGATACAGGCTGGACGCCTGCAATGGCGCGGGGTGCTCGGGGACGAGAAGCGCGCCCGTGGTGATGCCGTCCGTCCCGGCCGTGCCTTCACCGGTCGCCGCCAGCGTGGTGTCGCCGTCCAGCATCCGCGTGTTGTGGACCGACGCGAGCGCCAACGAGACCGTGTTCGTCATTACCCGGCGCATGCGCAACGCGGACGGCAGCTGGGCGGCATGGGGCGACCGAGGAAGGGTGCGCGCGAACCTCACCTCGTTCGCGGACAGCGCGGCGCCAGGCGTGTACCAGTACCTGGTCCGCGCCTGCGACCGCCCCCTCTGCTCCACCTGGACGACGGCCGCACAGGTCGAGTTGCCCCCGCCGCCCGGCACCCCAGGCGGAGTAACCGCGACGGCGGTATCGGCGACGGCCGCCCAGGTGAAGTGGACGGACGCCAGCATCAACGAAAACTCGTTCCAGGTGGTACGCCGGCTGCAGAACTTGGACGGGAGCTGGCCGCCGCTGCAGACCGTGGCGACGCTGCCGGCCAATTCGACCTCCTTCCAGAACGGGGGGCTGCTGCCGGGGCGGGTGTACGACTACCGGGTGCGAGCCTGCGCCGGGGCGGTGTGCTCGCCCTGGAGCACCGTGGCGCGGGTAGCGCTGCCCTGACCTGAGCGCGCCTGTTTTCGGGCGGGCGTGGCCGGGCTTGCGTCCGGACCGCACACGCTCGAAGAGCGGCTGCGGACCAGGAGCACGCCGCTGGTGCGGAAGATCGCCGCGGAGCACAGCCAGCCGCAGGTGGCCATCCTGGACGTCAGCGGGGTGGAGATGCCCCGCCGTGGTGACCGACGAGTACGGCAACCACGCCATCGTGCCCCGCAAGCGCGGGTACATCTCGCTAGGCTACGACCACCGCCTGGTGAACGGCGCCGACGGCGACCCGTTCCTGGCCCGCGTCAAGCAGCTCCTGGAGACCTTCCCCGAGCAGGCCTGACCCGATCGACGTTGGACAAGAAGCCGGGAGGCCGCCGCTGCGGCCTCCCGGCTTCTTTGCGCCTCATCGTGCGGGCGGAGGGCCGAGCAGCTCCGCGGGACCGACCAGCCGAACGTTCGGGTCCCGCCTCGCGATCCGCTTCAGCTCGGGGGTGAACCCGGAGCGCGAGAACAGCAGGTAGTACCGCTCGGCGGCGTCGCGCTCGTACGTCGTCTGGGCGACGGTTTCGCGAAGGTGCTCCAGCACATTCAGTCCCACCGGCCGGCTCCACCACTTGCATTCTCCCGCGAACGCCGCCCCGTTCAGCAGCCGTCCCACGATGTCGACGTCGAAGTTGGCGGCCCAGATCTGCCCCACCTCCTGCGCCGCGGTGGGCAGCACTTCGTTGATGTACCGGCGCGCGTAGTCGCGGCAGATCCATTCGAACATCCCGCCCATGTGATCGTCCATGTGTGGATCGATCTTGTGGCGCCAGACGTCGTCCCAGTGCCCGGCGGCCAGGGGAGATACATTCGGCAGGTAGAACCGGTACCAGAACGCCAGGAATGGATCGTCCAGGTAGTACCGCCTGTCGCGCTCCCGCTCCGTGGCGTCCAGCGACCGCACGATCCGGATCAGCCGCAGCTCCGCGAGCTTTTGTACGTACGGCGCCAGCGCGCTGGAATCCTTGAGCTCCCGGACGCGCCCGATGATCGTTCCCGAGTCCGTGCACCCGTCGGCGACCGAGCGGAGGATGGTCGCGTAGCGCGTGACGTCGCGGAGTTCCGCCTGGAGCAGGTTGTTGGGCTCGTCGCTGAGCGGCGCGCCCATCGTGAGCACCAGGTCCATGATGTTCTCCCTGAGCGTGAATTCAGGGTCGCACAGGTTCAGGTAGTACGGAATGCCCCCCAGCACCCCGTAGGCGCGCAGCTTTTCGTCGGTATTCCACTGCGGGAAGAACTGCGCGGCATCGCGAAACGAAAGCGGCCCGAGATCCAGTTCCAGCGTCTGGCGGCCGTGCAGCGGGTTCTTTTCGCCCAGCAGCTCCTCCATGAACGAGATCTTGGAGCCGCACAGCACCACGTTCATCGGGGTGCCCCGCTCCCGCACGCCGTCGCAGAACTTCTGGAGCACGGAGGGAAGCGCCGGGTCCGTGTCGCACAGGTATGGGAACTCGTCGAGGACCACCGTCAGCCCCGGCATGCTGCTGGCGGCGGTCTGCTCCAGGTAGGTGAGCACGGCCAGCCAGTCGTTCAGCGACTCCAGCAGCGGATCCGAGCCCACCAGGCGTGACGCCTCGACCTTGAACAGCTGGAGGCTCATGGATTCGGCGATCCTGGTGGCCTGGTAGTAGATCGTCGGGTGCGAGCGGGTGGCCTCCACCAGCAGGCGCGACTTTCCCACGCGACGGCGCCCCCGCACGATCACGACCGACGGGCGGGGGCGCTTCAACTCGCGTTCGATAACCTGGATTTCCTGCGCTCGCCCGAAAAACTGCCTCTCCGCCATGGCACACCTCCTCCCACTCGACGTTTGATAATCGTGATTATGATAATTACGATTATCGGCATCGTCAAGACAAAAAGAGCGAGATGATCCCGGATGATCCCGCCCCCGGCCCGAAGTGTACCCCCTCTCCCACGCTGTTTGTGGGAGAGGGTGGCACGCGTGTCAGCGCGGCCGGGTGAGGGCCCCGCGGCAGCCGAGGTCCACGCATCTGTGACCGCTGCCGCGCCCCGGCTTGTACGTATCCGCGGCTAGATCGTTCGGCCCGCGAGGTTCGGCATACGGGCAAATACGGTGCGCTTGGGCCTCAGGATGACTGGCTCGCGTCGAGTGGCTCCGGTTCCCGCTCCGGCTCTCGCCGCGGCAGCAGCCGGATTCCGGCGGCCAGCAGCACCACTCCGCCCAGCACGAGCGGCCACGACAGCGACCCGCCGCTCAGCACCGCGCGGCGCACGCCGGGCTGCCAGAGCAGCAGCACCACGAACGCGTTGTTGGCGAAGTGCATCAGCATGCTCGCGAAGATCGAGCGCGAGTGCCAGGCCACGTACCCCATCAGCAGCCCCACCCACGCCGTGGGCAGAAAGCGCAGGGCCGTCTCGAACGACAGGTGAAACGCGCCGAACACGGCCGCCGTCACCACGATGGCCCGCCACGCGCGCATCTCGCGACCCAGCGACTGCAGCAGTACGCCCCGGAACACCAATTCCTCGCAGATGGCGGGCGTCAGCGCGGCCAGGAAGAACAGCCACATCGCGCGTCGTGCATCCGTGGCCGTCAGCAGCTTTTCCAGGTAGCCCAGGCTCTCCATCCCGCCCTCGAACATCTGCAGCTGCAGCCAGCCAATCAGCCATCCCACCGGAATTCCCCCCAGCGCGATCAGCAGGGCCGCGGCGAGGGCACGCGGCGCCGGCGCGCGCAGGGCCAGCGCGTTGCGGGGCTGATACGGTCCCAGCGTGGCGAAGGCGACCGCCGGAAGGGCAAGCAGCAGCCACTGCGAGATCAGGAGCCCGCGCTCCCCCAGGTCCGCCTGCAGCCGCGTGCCCAGGTGAAAGTACAGCAGGGCGACCAGGGCGATGAAGGCCAGCGCCTCCGCCGGAAGCGGTACCCCGCGCGGGGCGGCGCGCCACGTCCGCAGCCGCTCGCCCCACGAGCCGCCGGCGGCCGCCGTCCCCGAGCCGCCGCCGAACAGTACGTCCTCGCGCCCGAACGCGCGGGCCGCGTAGGCCAGCGCCAGCGCGGCGTAGGCGATGGTGGCCGCGAACGCCAGCAGCGACGCCACCAGCGGCGCCTGCCCCGCCATCAATTCGCGGAAGAACATGGCGATGCCCACCACCGGCACCACCGCCAGCGCGGGGGTGAAGTCGATCCCCGGAAGCGTGACCACCAGCACGGGAAGGATGGCCGCCAGCTGCGCCGGGGTCAGCGCGTTCTGCGCCTCCTTGAACGACTGCGCGCGGACGGCGATCCCCAGGAACAGCGCGGAGAAGAGGACGGCCAGCGGCACCAGGGCCAGCAGGATCAGCGCGGCCGATTCCAGCGGCAGCGTGAACCGCACGTTCGCCGCCCGGGCGAAGCGGAATACGCCCGACTGGAAGGTGAGCAGCATGCTGAGCAGGTTGGCCGCGGCGGCCACGATGCCGATCAGCGCCACCGCGGCGAACTTGCCGGCCACGATCTCCCGCGCCGGCACGGCCGCGGTCAGCAGCGTTTCCAGCGTGCCCCGCTCCTTTTCCCCCGCCGCCAGATCGATCGCCGGATAGAAGGCGCCCAGCAGCGTCATCATCACCAGGATCAGGGGGAGGAAGCGGCCCAGCGCGTATCCCCCCGCCTCCTCGGCCGTGGCGACGGACGAATCGGCGACGGCGATGGGCGTGGCGAAGCCGGCGGGAAGGCCCCGGGCCCGCAGCCGCCGCGAGAGCAGCGTGTCCCCCCACTCGTCCAGCCGCTCGCGCGTCACCCCCTGCGCGCGCTGCGAACGGTCGTTGGACGCATCGTACAGCAGCGCGATGCTCCGCGTCCCCCCGTCTCCGCCCGGGGCCGCGCCCGCGGCGCCGATGACCAGGGCCGCGTCCACGTCGCCCTGGCGGACGGCATCCACCGAGGCGCTCTCGGCCGAGATCACGCGGATGGCCGAGTCGGCGTCCAGGAAGCGGACCAGCGGGGCGTCGGCGCCGGTGACGGCCACGCGCGCCTGCTCGGCCCCCAGCCGCCGCTGCCCGAACAGGGCCAGCTGCTCGGCCAGCACCATCATGGCCGGGTACAGCAGCGTGGGGATCACCAGCATCATGAACAGCGTGCGCCGATCGCGCAGCGTTTCGCGAAGCTCCTTGGCCAGCACCGTGCGCACCGTGGCCCAGCGCATCACGCCGCCTCCCGCGCGATCTTGAGGAAGGCGCGCGCCAGGTTCTCTTCGCCGCTCGCCGCCACCACCTCGCGCACCGTGCCCTCCGCCGCCAGCCGACCGCCGGCGATGATGCCCACGCGGTCGGCCAGCAGCTCCACCTCGCTCATGTGGTGGGTGCTGAAGAGCACGGCACGCCCCCGCTGGCGCGCCTCGGCGATGAAGTCGTAGATGGCGGCCCCGCTCAGCACGTCGAGCCCCAGCGTGGGCTCGTCGAGCACCAGGGCGGGGGGATCGTGCACGGTGGCGCGGGCGATGTTCACCCGCTGGCGCTGCCCGGTGGAAAGCCGGCCGCACAGCTTGTCCTCGAACGGCGCGATGCCGAACCGCTGCACCACGTCGTCAATCCGCGCCTCCAGCTGCGCCTCGTCCACTCCCTGCAGCCGTGCGAAGTAGCGAAGCAGCTCGCGCGAGGTCAGCCGGGCATACAGCCCCATGGAGGCGGCCAGAAAGCCCAGCCGGCGGCGCACCTCCAGCGGCTGCTCGCGCGCGTCGAAGCCCGCGATGCGCGCCGTTCCCGAGGTGGGCGCCAGCAGCGTGGCCAGGCAGCGCAGGGCCGTGGTCTTCCCCGCCCCGTTGGCCCCCAGCAGCGCGTACACCTCGCCCGGGCGCACGGCGAGCGAAAGCCCGCGCACCGCGACGAAGCCGCCGTAGGCCTTGGTGAGGTCGAGGAATTCGATCAAAGGGAAGAAAGTACCAAGTGACAAGTACCAGGTGCCAAGTAGCCTGCGTGCAAGATACGTGGCGTGTCGGCGGGCCGCGAGCAAACACGCCAACAAGGCCCGAACCGCGCAGGGGGGAAAGCCGCTGCCGGCCCTCCCCACGCACCGGCATGAAAGCGGCCCCCGCCGTACTCCGGCGGGGGCCGCTGTCGTTGCGCGGGCGCGGTGGGCGGCCAGCAGGAACCGGGCTACGGCGTCCAGCTCGTGGCCGCCGGGGACGTCAGCCAGGGCGTGTAGTCCAGGCCGGCCGACACGCCGTCGCCGTTGGGGCCCAACGGCCCCGCGGCGTCTCCCCACCAGTTTTGCTCGACGCCGCCGCCGGCGGGGGCCGTCGACGAAAGCGCGATGCCAAGCCCCTGGTTGCCCACCAGGTTGCAGCCGCGGATGACCGGCGCGGCGGACATGACGACGATGGCGTGCCCGCCGGAACCCGCGACGTCGCAGTACGACAGCTGCACCGTGGACGCATTCACCTGGATCGCCGTTTCTACGGCCGCGCGGATGCGCACGTAGCGCGCGATGGCCCGCTCGTGAAGCTCCAGGGCGGGCATGGCGTACCGGGTGGAGTCGATGCGCGTCCGGAAGATCCGCGAGTCGGCGCCCAGGCTCGCGGCCGATCCCACCTGCCGGAACCGGGCACGGTCCACGACCACCGAGTGGCTCTCGCCGGCGTCTACCCCGCGCGACGCGTACTCGATCAGCACGTTGGTGAGGGAGCTTGCAGCCGTGGGCGAACCGGTGAGCGCCACGCCGTTCCACGGCGATGCGGGGTCCTGCCCCGTGAGGACGGTGGGCGCCGCGGCAGACCCCTGCAGGAGCACCCGGCCCGTGTTCTGGGCGACCAGGCCAGTGTTGGGCGCAAAGGCGAGCCGGGCACCGTAGCCGGACCGCAGCACCGCGGCCGAATCCACGTAGATGGTGGAGTCCACCCGCAGCGGCAGCGCGGGGTGCGCCCAGAAGGTGCGGGCCCGCAGCGTGCCGCCGGTGACGACGATGGTGTCCCGCCAGTTGCCGCGCACGCTGTCCTGGCTGGCAATCGTGGGATACAGCTGGGCGATGGCTTCCAGCGGCGCGATTACGGGATAGCCGCGGCCGTTCTTGATGCGCGGGGGCGTGACGGCCCGGAACGTGGCGCCCTTCTGCACCAGCAGTCCCGTGGATGCGCTCCCGTCGATCCACACGTTGCGCAGCTCGACGTCCCTCGCGTGCCCGTAAATCACCGCGCCATTCGAACCACTGCCCTCGACCCGGATGCCACGAACGAACGCTTCTTTGCCTTGCACGGAGAGTCGTCCGCCTCCGCGCACGGTGACGTTGACGACGCGGTTCCCGGTCCCCCCCACGTCCACGCCACCGCCAGCGTCGAATACGCTGTTCATCAACACCGTGCCGGGTGCGCCCCCCATGGTTACGCTGGCCGATCGGAACACGGTACTGTCGATCGTCGCCTTCATCACGGAGTGTGCGGAAACGTAGCTGTACTCGAAGCGCACGTTCCGCATGGTCAGGGAACCGGTCCCGTGGACGAGGAGGCCGCTCCAGCCCTTGGCGGGGTTGCTGGCGGTGATCAGCACACGCGCGGTGTCGTGGCCCAGGATGGCCAGGCCGTTCCCGGTGGCGCTCACATAGGAGCCAGAATCTACGCAGACGACCACACCAGGCTGCATCGTGAGCCGGCCCACCTGCACCCGCACGAAGCCCTTGACACGATAAGGGCTCCCCGCGCGCGTCCACGTGGTGCTCTTGTAAAGGTCGACGCGGTTCATGACGGTGCCCGCGGTGCCGGCGCACTCCGCGGCCGCGGCGAGCACCTGCGGCCTGGCGGTGGCGGCGCGGGTGCCGGGTCCCATGGGCAGGTCGTCGGAACAAGCCGCCAGGACGGCGATGCTCATCATCACGGCGGCGGTTACGGCCCGCCGCGGTACGGAGTGGTTCCACATGGTTGGGTCCGAGACGGTCGGAGGGCGGGGGAGCAGGCCGGGAGGGAGAGCGGCGCAAGGCCCCTCGATCGAGGCGTCCTACGGGAGATCGGCAACCTCCAAGCTAGCACCGAATTGCTGTTCCCGCAACAGGATAGCTCGCGCGTGCAGCCGGTCGGCCCGCCAGGCCGGCCAGCGGCGCGATCCGCCGGATGAGGGGCGGGTCTCGCCGTCGGTCAGCCGCAGCATCCGGGTCTCGCCGCTCTGCCCGGAAGGCCCAGGCCAGCTCCATCCCGGGCGCGTTCCGGGCAGGCGCATGGTACCTGCCCGGAGGTGTGGGCCGGTGCTACTGCTGGAGCGCCTTGATCTCGGCCGGCAGCGCGAAGACCGATGCGTCGATGGGGTCGGTGCTCATGGACTTGACGATCATCTCCATCTGCTGCCCCATCACCGACATGGAGGTGCGCGTGGGCATCTTCAGCCCGCCGAACTCGCGGTAGTCGTGGAAGGTGATGGTGCTCTCCATCTGCCCCGCCTCGGTCGACGACTTCACCACCGCGCCCACCAGCAGCCCGTCGTCGTCGGCGAAGCAGTTGAGCACCTCGTCGCCCGACTCCGCCACCATGCGCACGTTAACGCACGACTCGCCGTTCATCTCGGCGCGGCCGACGGTTTCCATGGTGCGGAACATGTGCGAGAAGCGCATGTTGGCGTCGAAGTCGTACTGGCGCAGCATGTCCGCCAGTTCCTTGCCCTCCATGATCTTGGGGCCCTGCATGGGATTGACGGACCACGCCACCTGGCCGTCGTAGCCCTGGCGCATGGTGCCCATGCCGGGGAGCTCGATGTTCATCACCGCCTTGTTCGGGCGCGCCTGCATCATCTCGGCGGTCATGGTCATGCCGGCGGCGGGCATCGACATCTCGATCTGCACGCGGCGGAACTGCTGCGCCGAAATGGCCTGCTCGCCGCCGATGGCCGTTACGTAGCGGGCCACCACCTGCTCGGCGGTGGGAAGGGTCTGCGCCTGGGCGGGCGCCGCGGCCACGGTCAGGGCGGCGCCGGCCAGGGCCAGCGCGCGGAGGGGCGAAGTGCGGAAGCTCATGCGAATCTCTCTTGGTTGGTCTTGCTGCGGCCGGAACTACCGTGGCCGCCCGGGTGCGGCGGACCATCGTCCGCCACGGATTAGCCGCGGTTCAGCGGCGTGAGTTCTGTTCCACGATCCAGGCGACCGCGGCGTCCAGGGCCGGGTCGCGCCCCGCCAGCAGCGCCTCGCGGGTCACCGGCGCCGGCGTGTCGGGCACGACGCCGGGACCCTCCCAGCGCACGCCGCCCGGGCCGATCATGTCGGCAATGGCGTGAAGGAGCACGTCGCCGTTGGGCAGCCGCGGCATCAGCGAGGGGAGCGCCTGCCCCGACGAGGTGGCGCCGAACACCCGCGCCCGCCCCAGCGCCTGCAGCCCGCCGGCGAAGATCTCCGAGGTGCTGGCCGTCATCTCGTCCGTGAGGATGGCCACGGGTCCGGCGAAGGGCTGCACCCGCTGCCCGGCCGCGTTCACCCGGCGCGGGTTGATGACGAACTCCAGCCGGTCGCGCCGGGTGATCATGGTGCCCAGCGTGTCGCGCCGGTCCACGAAGTGCCCCGCCCATCCCGGCGCCATGCCGCCCAGGCCGCCGGGGTTGCCGCGCAGGTCGATGACGATGCCGTCCGTGCCGCGCAGCTCGTCCACGGCCCGGTCCAGCGCCGGGATGGCCGCGGGAAGCCAGATGTTGAAGCCGATCACCCCGATGGTGCGCCCTGAGGCGCGAAGGGTGTCCTGCTCCACCCGCACCTCCATGGGCGGCAGGTTGCCGAAGCGTGCCATCTGCCCGCGCAGCTCGCGCAGCACCAGCGCGCGCTCCACCGTGCGGCCCTCGCCGTCCGTCAGCTTCACCTGCACCGTGTCACCCGCGGTGCCATGGAGCGTGGCGCCCACGCCCCCGGCCGCCATGTACGCCACGCGCCGGGCGTCCATCGTACCGCTCAGCCGCTGGACCGCGTCGGCCACGCGCTGGGCCGTCATCGCGCCCGCCGCCTCCACCGTCCACCCGGTGCGGATGCCCGCCGCGTCGGCGGCGCCGCCGGGGACCACGCGAGTCACCAGCACGCGGCCGTTCACATAGCGCACTTCCATCCCCGCGTCGCCCGGCTGGCCCTCACGAGCGGAACCGGCGGCGCGCAGCGACTCGCTGGCCTCGCCCGGGATCACGTTGAAGTGCGACTGGCCCAGCTCGTCCAGCATCGCCGTGATCACGCGGCGAAGCTCGGCGTTGCTGGTGGCCTGCTGCGCGCGCGGGCGCAGCGAGTCGCGCACGGCGGGCCAGTTCACCCCGTAGAAGGTGGTGTCCCAGAAGGTCCGGTTCACCGACGACCAGGCGCTGTCAAAGGTGGCCAGGGCCACCGCGGGGTCCAGCCGCGCGGGAGTGGACGAGGGCGCGTCAGCGGGGGGCGCGGCCGTGGCGCAGGCGGAAAGGGCGGCGCCCAGCGCCAGGAATCCGATCGATTTCATCTGTCTTTACGCTTCCGCCGCGATGGCGCGCACCACGTCGTCGATGAGTGCCTTCATTCTCGCGGACGGCTGGCCCGATTCGTTGGCCATGATGGAGAAAAGGATTTCGCGGCCGTCCGGCATCGCCAGGTAGCCGCTGAGGGTGTCCATCCCGCCGATGTACCCCGTCTTGGCGGCCACGCGCCCGGGCAGGTCCGTCAGCCGCGCGCGCAGCGACCCCGTTCCGCCCGACACCGGCATGGCCTGCCGCACGATGGCCTGGCGGGGAGTACGGCGCACGTAGTCCAAAAGATTCACCAGGGCGTGCGGGGTGATGCGGTTGAGGGCGGAAAGGCCGGACCCGTCGCGCAGCACGAACTCGGCGCTGTCGATGCCCGCCACGTCCACGAGGAAGGCGCGCTCCACCGCCAGCCCGGCGGCCCAGCTTCCCTCGCCCCGCACCTGCTTGCCGAGCGTTTTCACCAGCGCCTCGGCGAACCAGTTCTGGCTGTTCAGCAGCACCGGGCCGATCGCCTTGTCCAGTGGGGGAGAACGCCACTCCGCCAGCACGGGCGCGGTGCGGGAGACGGACAGGGTGGAATCCGACACCACCCGCACCTCCGACCGGCCGAAGGCGATCCCGCGCCGCTCCAGCGCCTCGCGGAAAGTGACCCCGGTCCAGCGCGCGGGATCTTCCACGGCGAACGACTCCACGTCCCCCCCGGCGCCCAACGGAAGTACCCCGAAGGCGCGGATACGGTTCGTCCCGGGTACGCGGTCGAAGTCCAGCGTGGCCGCAGTTCCCGCCGCCACCATCCGCGAGTCGTTGTCCAGCCGGTAGAAGGCGGACGCGGGCTCGCCGGTGATGCGCGCCGGCTGGCCGACTGCTGACGCCGGGAGGATGCGGAAGTCGATGGAGTTGTCGTTGAAGCCCAGCGCGCCCACCGGGGCCGCGTACCACCACTTGCGGTCTTCCGGGTCCCAGTCGGCCACGTGGCGCTCGCTGTCCCAGAAGCTCTCGTCGGCGGTCACCCCGCCCGTCACGCGGCGGATGCCGCGGGCGCGCAGCGAGTCGGCGAGCATCTCCCAGACGGCGGTCTGGCTGGGAAAGTAGCGGGCCGAGATCATGGGGTCGCCGCGCCCGTACAGCACCAGGTCGCCGTGCAGCACCCCGTCCCTCACCTCGCCGCCGGCGTACAGCGTGGTGCGGAAGCGGAACTCCGGGTCCAGGTGATGCGCCGCGGCGGCGGCGGCCACCAGCTTCAGGTTGGAAGCGGGGACCATCGCGCGGCCGGCGTCGCGCGCGTACAGCACGCGCCCGCTGGCGGCGTCGCGCACCTCGATCCCCCAGCGGGCCTGGCGCGCCTGCGGCCGGGCCAGCACCGCGTCGATGCGCTCCGCCAGCCGCGCCGCCGCCGCCTCGGGCGTGGCGCGGGGGCGCGAAGCGGTTACATTCTGCGCGTGCCCCGGCGACAGCGGGGCCACGAAGGCCGCAAGCGCCAGCAGCAGCGTGGCCAGGCGGCGGGGGAACGTCGTTTTCAATGCGGTCACGTCCAAAGAAAACCGTCGGGGGTGGGAAGCCGGATGAGCGAAATCCTGTACGCGGACGACGAAGAAGGGCTGCGCCAGATGGTGTCGGACTTCCTGCGCCACGCCGGCCACGAGGTGCGCCTGGCCGAGAACGGCACGCAGGCCCTGGCCGAGGTGCGCCGCCAGCCTCCCGACATGGTGATCCTGGACTACCGCATGGGGCGCCCGGACGGCCTGGAGGTGTGCCGCGACATCAAGGCAGATCCGCGCGTCAGCCACCTGCCGGTGCTCATCCTCACCGCGCAGTCCAGCATCGAGGACCGCCTGGGCGGCTTCGAGGCCGGGGCGGACGACTACCTGGCCAAGCCCTTCGACCCCCGCGAACTGCTGGCGCGGGTGTCGGCGCTCACCCGGCAGGTGCAGCGCGTGCTGGACCGCAATCCCACGACGGGGCTGGCCGGCGGGCTGGCCATCGAGCGCGAGATCCAGCGCCGGCGCGACCGCGGCGACGCGTTCGCCGTCTGCTACTTCGACCTGGACGACTTCAAGCCGTTCGCGGACCGCTTCGGCTTCGCCGTAGCCGACCAGGCCATCCGCGAGGCCGGGCGCTCCGTGGCGACCACCGTCGAGGGGCGTGACGCCTTCGTGGGCCACGTGGGCGGCGACGACTTCGTGGCCGTCTGCCGGCCCGAGGACGCCAAGGAGATCGTGCTGACCGCCCGCGCCCGCTTCTCGCAGGGGCTGCCGCGCCACCTGCCCGAAGACGCGGTGCGCGCGGGCGTCTACGTGGCGCGCGACCGGCAGGGGGTGGAGCGCGAGTTCCGGCTGACGCGCCTTTCGGCGGCCATCGTCACGGTGGCGCCGGACCGCTGGACCTCGCTGGAGGCGCTGGGCGAGCGCGTGGCCGAAGCCAAGCGGCAGTCGAAGACCCCCGGCGGCGGCGGCATCGCCGAAGCAGAGCTGTAGGCGGGTTTCGGCACGGAATCTACCGCAACGGGCGCGTCCGCTCAAGGCGCGGCGGGCGCGGGAACGACGAAAGGCCCACGATCTCGTGGGCCTTTCGTACATCGATCGACCGGCGGCTCAGGCGTGAAGCGTGTGAACCGAGGCCATGGTGACGTCCGGCCCCAGCGTGGCGTCGAGCCCCGGCGCGCGCGGGGCGGGCGGGGCCGACGGGGCGATCCTCGGCGCGGGCGACCGCTGGGCGTGCATCATCTCCCGGAACTCGTACACGATCACCCCTTCGTTGCTGACGTCGGAAACGATGCGCAGCCCGTCTTCGAGCGAGTTCAGCACCTTTTCGGACCGCGGCAGCGTCCAGCCCAGCGACGAGGCGACTTCCGTCACCGTCAGCGAACCGCCGCGCTCCGCCGCCAGCCGCAGCACCGGCTGCTGCAGCGCCTGCAGGATGGCGTCGCGGCGATCGTCGCGGCGGCGGCGGACCACGTTGTACCGCAGCACGCTTCCCACCCCCGCCATGGCGCCCATCACGGCCATCACCGGAGCGAACTCGGTGATGCCGATCGTCACCATCATCACGGCGATGAACGCCAGCAGGATGGTGCCCACGTAGCCGACGGACGGCTCGGGAACGTCCACCTGCACCGGGGCCACGGCCTGCCCCGCCGCGCCGGCCGGGCTGAGCGCCGCCACCCGCTCGCCGCGCTTGCCCCACCCCTCGCCGCAGCGGGCGCAGGCGCGGTGGTCGTGGCGCATCAGGTAGTACACGATGCCGCCCGCGCCGAAGAACGGCAGCGTCAGCACGGCCAGCACCATCATTCCCGCCAGCGGGCCGGTCTGCGAGAAGTACGAGACAGACTGCCCCTGGAAGCCGCAGCGGGGGCAGATGGCCACCGCGTCGGCCAGGGGCGCGCGGCGGGCCGCCTGCACGGCATGCATGGCCCGGGGCACGGCCGCACCGCAGGAGGAGCAGTGCGCGCTGCCGGGGGCCACGCTGGATCCACACGTCGAGCAATACATCCTACATCCTCCACGCCACCGCGGACGGGCGGCAAGGTTCGCGTCCCATGGACTGCCGGTCCCTCACTGATACGACGGCGGGCGCCGCAAGTTTCACCCGGCGCCCCGCCGCGTGCGCAGGGTTCTTGCCATGTTGACGAAACTCAATGCTCCGCATGGGGTTGCACGAGGGGCGGAGCGATTCGTCGAAACCGGAAGCAGGGAAGCAGCGGGATGCGGATGATGACCATTCGGCGGGCGGCCGCGCTGGCGGTGCTGGCCCCCGCGCTCGCGGCGTGCGGCGGGCTGAACCGGAGCGCGGCTACCCCGCGGACGTTCGACGGGGTGGCGCGGCACGTGGTGGTGATCTCGGTCGATGGGCTGCGCGCCGACGCCATCGAGGCGGCGGGGGCGGCCAACCTGCAGCGGATGATGCGCGAGGGGGCGTGGTCGCTGCGGGCGCAGACCATCCTGCCCAGCCGCACGCTGCCGTCGCACACCTCCATGATCACCGGCCAGCCGCCCGAGGTGCACGGCATCACCTTCAACGACGAGCGGGTGGATGCCGAAGGGCGGGTGACGGTGCCCACGATGTTCGACGTGGCCGACAAGGCGGGACTGTACACGGCGGCCTACTTCGCCAAGGCCAAGTTCCGCCACCTGATTCACCCCGACGCGCCCGACGACGTGGAGGCGCCGCGCGGGCTGGAGGTGGTGATGGCGCCGCGGATGACGCAGGACGTCGTTCAGTTCCTGCAGTTCCGCCGGCCCGACCTGCTGTTCGTGCACATTCCCGATCCGGACATCGCGGGGCACTCGGTGGGATGGATGTCGACGCCCTACCGCTGGGCGGTGCGCCGGGCCGACGCGGCGGTCGAGCAGATCCGCCGCGCGGCGGTGCGCACCTTCGGCGACGACGTGGTGGTGATCGTGACGGCGGACCACGGCGGGCACGGGCGCGACCACGGCACCGACGCCCCCGAGGACATGACCATCCCGTGGATCGCCTGGGGCACGGGGGTGAAGCCGGGGCGCATCGAGGCGCCCATCCGCACCTTCGACACCGCCGCGACCACGCTCTGGCTGCTGGGCGTGGAGGTGCCCGCGGACTGGGCCGGGCGGCCGGTCGAAAGCGCGTTCGATCGCCCTGCCGTGGCGGCTCCGGCTCCGTGAACGACTGGTTTCACACGGGGGGCACGGAGGTCACGGAGGAACTGAGGAGGGGCTCCCGTTCCTCCTCCGTGTCCTCCGTGCCCTCCGTGTGAGACCTGACAGATTGGGGGAATAAGAAGAGGCCGGCCCCGTGAACGAGGCCGGCCTTTTCTTTTCTCACGGCGAGGGGTGCTACCAGCGGGAGCGGTAGCCCCGGGCGTCGATGTGGATGAACGGGCCGTGGGCCCCGTTGTCACGGTACACGCCCGCGCCGCCCGTCAGCTCGGGGTAGCGGCGCTCCACGCGCTCCACCGCGCGAAGGACCACCAGCGCGTCGTTCGTGTCGCGGCGGCCGTCGCCGTTCAGGTCGTCCATGTAGCCGTCGCGGTCGTTGTCTACCCACAGGTCCGACGCGTCACCGTAGGTGTGGCGGCTCAGCCGCGCCCGCCCGCCCTCGCCCGGGCCGTTGTACGCCGGGGTGCGGAAGCCGCTCATCACCGCCACCTGCTCGGCACGCACGCCCATGGCGTTCAGCTCCTGGATCACCAGCTCCAGCTTGTCGATCAGCTTCAGGTCCAGCGCCAGGTACTTGGGCCACACGCCGAACTGGTCCTTGGTCAGGAAGTTCCGCAGCCGGAAGTGCTCCGACACCTGCAGGTCCTGGTTGGCCTCGGTTACCTCGATGAACCCCGAAGGCGGCGCGTAGGCACCCTGCCGCACGGTGCGCTCGGTGGCGTAGGTGCCGATGCGGTAGCCGTTCAGGAAGCCGCCGCGCTTTTCCGAGAACGGCACCCGGGTGATCACCGCCAGGTCCGCCATCTCCTGCTGCCAGCCGGTGCCCGCCAGGTGCAGCCGCCACACCCCCGCGGACGACGGCGCCCGCAGCCCCGTGACCATCGACCCGCCGCCTTCCAGCATGCGCAGCTCGGTGCCGGCCTGCGGCAACCACCGGTACGACGCTTCGAACGGGCTGGCCTCCACCCACTCCATCGGCAGGTTCAGCGGCCGGTTGGGGTCGGTGAGCACCGCGCGCAGCTTGCCGCTGTGGCCGAAGACGCTGGCGGCCAGGCGCACGGCGGCGTCGCTGGAGCCGGCGGCGGGCGACGCGGGGACCACGGAAGACCAGGTGAGCGGCGGGGCGGCCTTGTTGGGCGCGTACATGCCGAGCGCGGTGCCGGCGAGGGCCAGGGAGCAGACGGTGGCGAGGGTGCGGCGGGGTCGGTGCATTGAAACTCCTGTGTACTGCGGCCGTGGGAACGGCGGATCGTTTCCGGGCGCGGGGCCCGGAAGGCTAGGCGGTAGAACGTGTGCTGGGAACGGACCGGCCGGCGGATTGATGCAGCCGGCGCGCGGGGCGCGAGGTCCGGCAGGGCCGCGCGGTGCACGATGGCGGCGCGGCGGTGAGGAGCGGCGAAGTCCTTGCGCGTCGAGAGCAGCCGCGGCCCGGGGTGGCGAAACCGTTCGGGCGGCGTAGTTTGCTGGTCATCTCAACGGGATTGCGCCAAGATAGGCACGGCCCCGCGGCGCCGTCAAGCACGTTCATCTTTCCGGACCGCCCAACCATGTCCGATTCGTCCCCCCGCCCGCGCGTGTGCCTGGTGATCCTGGACGGCTGGGGGCTGCGCGAGCCCGCCCCCGACAACGCCGTCACCTGCGCCCACGCGCCCACCTGGCGGCACCTGTGGGAGGCAGGCGGCTACCCCCGCGCGCGGCTGGCCACGCACGGACCCGCTGTGGGGCTTCCCGCGGGGCAGATGGGCAACTCCGAGGTGGGGCACCTGAACCTGGGCGCCGGCCGCGTGGTGATGCAGTCGCTGCAGCGCATCAGCACCGCCATCGAATCCGGCGAGTTCCACGAGAACCCGGTGTTCCTGGACATCGTCAACCGCGTGAAGGAGCGGGGGAGCGCGCTTCACCTGATGGGGCTGATCGGCCCCGGCGGCGTGCACGCGGTGGATACGCACCTGCTGGCGCTGACGGAGTTCGCGTCCAGGCACGGCATCCCCAAGACGTACATCCACGTGTTCCTGGACGGGCGCGACACGCCGCCCCGCTCCGCCCGCGACTACATGACGGAGCTGTTCGGCCGCACGGGAAGCGGCAGCGGGGTGCAGGTGGCCACGCTGATGGGGCGCTACTGGGCCATGGACCGCGACACGCGCTGGGAGCGCACCGAAAAGGCGTACCGGGCGATGGTGTACGGCGAGGGGCTGGGGGTGCGCGACCACCTGGGCGCCGTCGCCGCCGCATACGAGCAGGGGGAGACGGACGAGTTCGTGCAGCCTAGGGTGATGGTGGACGACCACGGGCAGCCCATCGGCCTGCTGCGCGACGGCGACTGCGTGATCTTCTTCAACTTCCGGTCTGACCGCGCCCGCCAGCTTTCGCGCGCCCTGGCTGACGAAACGTTCGACGCGTTCGACCGCGGGCCCGGCCGGCCGCGCGTGGACGTAGTAACAATGACGCAGTACGACGAGAATCTTCCCCTTCCCACCGCGTTTCCGCCGCAGGAGATGGGCGACAAGCTGGCGGACGTCCTGGAGGCGCACGGGCTGGCCAGCTTCCGCACGGCCGAGACGGAGAAGTATCCGCACGTCACCTTCTTCTTCAACGGGGGCGTCGAAGAGCCGCCCCGCGGCGAGGACCGGCGCATGGTGCCCTCGCCCCGGGTGCCCACGTACGACCAGCAGCCGGAGATGAGCGAACCCGAGGTCACGCGCGGGCTGGTGGAAGCCATCCGCGCGCAAAAGTACGACGTGCTGGTGTGCAACTTCGCCAACCCCGACATGGTGGGGCACACGGGGGTGATGGAGGCGGCGGTGAAGGCGGTGGAGGCGGTGGACGAGGGGCTGGGTCAGGTGCTGGCGGCCTGCCGTGAGACGGGGACCACGCTGCTGGTGACGGCGGACCACGGCAACTGCGAGCAGATGTGGGACCCGACCACGAATGGGCCGCACACCGCCCACACGACCAACCCCGTCGGCATCATCCTGGTGGAGCCGGAGGAACGGCGGACGGCCACGGCACTGGCGGACGGGGCCCTCTGCGATGTCGCGCCGACCATCCTGGGGCTGATCGGCGTACCCCAACCCGCGGCGATGACCGGGCGGGACTTGCGGCGGTAGGCCCCTCCCCCGCCCCTCACCCGGCAAACTGCGCCGGGAGAGGGGAGAACTTCGATCCAGGTTTCGACGGGCTGCCGGTGCATGCCTCGGGAGCCCCCTCTCCCGGCCTCTCCCCCGCAAACTGCGCGGGAGAGAGGAGAACACCGATCGAGGTTCGATTGGCTGCGGTGCATCCCGCGGGAGCCCTCTCTCCCCGGCCCTCTCCCCCGCTTCGCAGGGGAGAGGAGAATTCGATCGCGCTTCGTCAGATTCGGCGCACCCGGCGCGGCGTGGACCCGGGCAAGGTCGCGCACGACAACAGCGGCAGCACGACAGCAGGCCAGTCCGCGCAGGCGGACTTCGTGTGGTTGTTGCCGCGAATTCATTCGCCCGATCCAGCCGCGGCTCAGGGTGGGGCTGTGGTTCCGCGTCTCGGGGTTTGGTGTCGCTGCCGCGCCCAGGTCCAGAGGCGTCCCAGGCAAGATCCTTCGGCCCGCGAAGCTCCTCGTGCGGGCGAGTTTGGTGCGCCTGGGCCTCTGGATGACAGGTCGTGCGGGCGAGTTCGGTGCGGATGGGCCTCTGGATGACAGGTCGTGCGGGCGAGTTCGGTGCGCGTGGGCCTCTGATGACAGATTGCCGTTCTTCGTCAGTCGCCGTGCCTGATTCCCTACTTCTTCTGCGGTTCCTTGCCCCTCCCCGGAACAAACCATAGCTTCGGGCCGGTACTAGGCGCGGTCCCGGGCTTCTCGCCGGGGGCCGCGCCGTTCGGGGCGGGCACGTGCCGGCCCCCTTGTTCTTTCCATCGCCGCCAGACCTGACTGATGACGCGAATCACGCGGACCGCCCTGCTGCTGGCTTCCGCCCTCCTGTTGGGCCCCGGCGCCGCCGCCGCCCAGAGCATCCCCTCGCCGTTCCGGCGGATCGAGACTACGCAGAGCATCCACGTCTTCGCCGGCTACATGGTGCCGGACCAGAACGTGGCCCTCACCGACAGCACCTCGATCGCGCTCGGCCCCGAGGCGGGCCCGGTGTTCGGCGTGCGGTACCAGCTTCGCGCGAGCGGCCCGCTTTCCCTCGAGGCATCGATCGGCATCAGCCCCACGCAGCGGCGGCTGTTCGCGCCGGAGTACCTGGCCGACTCCACCCGCATCGAGGCCGAGGACCTGGGCGTGGACGTCCCCTCTCTGGTGGCCATGGGCGACGTGGGGCTGCGCTTTCATTTGACGGGTCCGCGCACCTGGAACGGGCTGGCCCCGTTCGTCGTGGGCATGGGCGGCATGGTGGGCGACCTGGCGGGTGCCGACCCGGCCGAGGAGGAGGCGGAGCTGGACGACACCGAGCGCTTCCGCTTAGGCCCCAGCTTTGCGGTAGGCGCTGGCCTCGGGACCGACTGGTTCCCCGCGCAGAACGTCTCGCTGCGGCTTGAGCTTACGGGCCGGCTGTGGCGGATGAACACGCCCGAAGGGTTCTCCATCGCGCGCACCGAGCGCGGCGAATGGAACCCGGTCGCGGGGCTGACGGTCGGGGGAGCGTTCCACTTCTAAGCACCGCGAGGGAGGCCGCATGGCGGCACGATACAGGGGCGACATCTTCGACTTTTCCGGGATGAGCGACGAGGAATTGTACGACGTGGTCGTGCAGCACCTGCAGGAGCATCCCGAGATCGACCAGGGCTGGGTGGACGTGGCCGTGAAAGAGGGGCACGTGACCCTTTCCGGCCGGGTGGGCAGCGACTCCGAGGTATCCGTCGCCGAGCAGGTGATCGTGGAGATCCTGGGCATCCAGGAGTTTACGAACGAGCTGATCGTCGATGAGCTTCACCGCGGCACGCTTCCCGAGGCGGCGGATGAGGCCGTGATGATGGACATGGAGACGGACTCGCAGCTCGGCGACACCAACGAAAACCAGTCCGACACGGCCGCGCACCTGGTGGAAGACCTGGCGGGCCAGATGTACGGCACCCACAGCATCACCGAAGCCGTCAACGAGGGCACGCCCTACGTGCCGCCCGATCGGCCAATCGGCGAGGGGTATGGCTCGAGGGAGAGCCACTGAGGCGGGGAAGTGCGTGAGTGCGTTAGTGCGTGAGTGCGGAAGTAACTGAAAGCGGGTCCCGGCGCATGGTGCCAGGACCCGCTTTCTGTTTATCTGTTTCGCACTCACGCACTCACGCACTCACGCACTCACGCACTCACGCACTCACGCACTCACGCACTCACGCACTCACGCACTCACGCACTCACGCACTCACGCACTCACGCACTCACGCACTCACGCACTCGGTTCAGACGACGTTCCGTGCGTGCTCTGCGGAAGTAGGTCGCCGTGCGCGGGGCCAGCCTCGTCCAGGCGCACGCGGATGTGGTTGATCACGCCGCGCACGCCCATGGTTTCCCACGCGTCGTCCCAGGCGTAGCGCGCTTCCAGGAAGTCGTCCACCTCGCCCGTGAGCGTGACGATGCCGTCCTCCACCTCCACGCCGACGCGGTCGACGTCCACCCACACGTCCTCGTACAGGCGCTGGCGGACGGCGCGCAGGATCTCGCCGTCGTCCAGCTCCAGGTCCGTGTCGTCTACCTCGTAGCCGTAGCGCGGCCCGCGCTCCGGACGCTGGTTCAGCTCCGGGTGGCGCTGGTAGGCACGGTCGGGAAGGAATGGCGCCCGCGCGTAGCCGCCCTCGTCGCCGTAGTCCTCGGCGTAGCCGCCCCAGCCGCGCTGCATGGGCGGGCGTCCCGGCCCGTAACCCCCGCCTGCGTCGTAGCCCCGGGGGCGCCCGCCGCCCGGAACGCCGCCGAAGCCGGGATACGCGTCGCCGTAGATCCCCCGGTCGTACCGGTTGAACCCCTCGCGCCCGAACGGCCCGCCACCGCCGCCCCACGGCGCCCCGTGCATGGGCCCGCGCGGGCGCCAGCCGCGGTCGTATCCACCCATCGGCGGCGGGCCGCCCTGCCATCCACCCCGGTACGCGTCGTATCCCCGCATCCTCAGCCTCCCGTTCGCGTTCCGTCCCATCCCGCTCGTCCGGCGGCCGGCGCGCAAGACGCGTTCCGGCTTCCGGGTTGTTCCGACGCCCCCGCGCCGGTAGCTTCGGGCCAGGTAACTCCATTCTTACAGCACGCGATGACGGACTCCGGCACACCGCCCTCCCCTGCCCCGCTGGGCGCGATCCTGGCAGGTGGTGCCAGCCGCCGCTTCGGCGCACCGAAGGCGCTGGCACCGGTCGGCGGATGGCGGATTGTCGACCGGGTGCGGGGCGCGCTCTCGCAGGTGGGAGATCCGGTCGTCATCATCGCCAACGATGCCTCGCTCTTCGCAGATCTCGACCTGCCGATCCGCCCGGACGACGTCCCCGGCCTGGGGGCCCTCGGCGGCATCCGCACGGCGCTGCGCTGGGCGATGGAGATGGGCCGCACGGGCGCGCTGGTCGTCGCTTGCGACATGCCCTTCGTGAGCGCCGCGCTGCTGCGGGCGCTGTCGGATCATGCTGCTTCGGCCGATGTGGACGCGGTCGTCCCCGAGAGTGGGGGGCGGCGTGGGATCGAGCCGCTGTGCGCTTGGTATTCCGTGCGCTGCCTGCCGGAGGTCGACCGCATGCTGGCGGATGGGGAGCGGCAGGCCTTTCGCCTCGCGGACCGCGTCCGGGCGGACCGCATTCCGATCGGTGAAGTCCGGCGCATCGGCGATCCGGGGATCCTCTTCCTGAACGTGAACACGGTGGACGACCTTCGCGCGGCCGAGCGCATCGCCAGCCCCGAGATGCCGCCCGTGGTGTGCATCGTCGGGAAGAAGAACAGCGGCAAGACCACGCTTGCGGTCGCGCTCCTGGCCGAATTGAAGCGCCGGGGATTTCGCGTGGCCTCCATCAAGCACGGGCACCACGCGTTCGAAACCGACCAGCCCGGGCGCGACAGCTGGCGCCACTTCAACGAGGGCGAGGCCGAAGCCACGATCATGGCCGGCGAGGGGAAAATCGCGCTGGTGATGCGGACGGAAGGCGAGCCCGATCCGCGGCAGTTGGTCCGCGACTTCTACACGGGGCGCGGCTACGACCTGGTGCTGATCGAAGGCTACAAGCAGGGCCCGTTTCCCCGCATCGAGGTCTTCCGCCGCGCCGTACATGATCGCCCGATCCACGACCTAGCCACCCCCGACCCCCTGCTGACCGCCATCGTGACCGACGATCCCGATCTCATCTGCCCCGTCCCCGTTGTCCTGCTCGACCCGGACGAACCGCTCGCGCACGTAGCGTGGGTGGCGGACCTGGTGACCGAGCGCTTCCTGGCGGGTGCGGATGCCCGCTGAGCGCGCCCCCGACTGGCTGAGCGCCGGCGACGCGCTGCAGGCCATCCTGGCTGGCGTCCAACCGCTGGCTGCGGAGGAGCGGCCGCTGATGCAGGCGCTCGGCTCGGTGCTGGCGGAGGACGTGGTGTCTCCCGTGGACCTGCCGCCCTGGGACAACAGCGCGATGGACGGATTCGCCGTGCGCGCGGCGGACGTCCTGGGCGCCTCTCCCGAAGCGCCGGTGACCCTGCCCGTGGTCGACGATGTGCCTGCGGGCCACTTCGCCTCGCGCGCCCTGGGCCCACGCGAGGCCATCCGCATCATGACCGGTGCGCCGGTGCCGGACGGGGCGGATTCGGTGATCCGCGTGGAGCACACGGACGGCGGCGTGGAGATCGGGATGGCGGGCGGGCGCGTGACCATCCACCTGGATGCCGACACGGGGCGGAACGTACGCTCCCGCGGTGAGGACGTGGACGAAGGCGACGTGGTGCTGCGCGCCGGGACCGTGCTGCGCGCGGCGGAGATCGCGCTGGCCGCCGCGGTGGGGCGCACCTCCCTCCGCGTCGTGCGCCGGCCCGTCGTCGCCATCCTGGCCTCGGGCGACGAGCTGGTGCCGGTGGAGGAGTTCGACCAGGTGCGCGCCGGCCGGCGGATCGTCAACACCAACAGCTACGCGCTCGCCGCGCAGTTGGCCGAGGCGGGGCTGGAGGCGCGCGTGCTGGGCATTGCCCGCGACACGCCCGAGAGCCTGGTCGAGCACCTGAAGCTCGCGGCCGGCTGCGACGCGCTGATCACCACCGCGGGAATCAGCGTGGGTGAGCACGATCACGTGGCGGCCGCGCTGCAGGCGATGGACACGGAGGTGGATTTCTGGCGCGTGCGCGTGCGGCCGGGCTCCGCGCTGGCGTTCGGCCGGGTGGGCGCGCTGGGCGGAATCCCGTGGTTCGGGCTGCCGGGGAACCCCGTGTCGACCATGGTGACCTTCGCGCTGTTCGTGCGCCCCGTGCTGCTGCGGATGTGCGGGCACACGCGCATCCACTTTCCGTCGATGACGGTGCGGCTGGCCGTACCCTACTCGGCCCGGGGCGACCTGATGCACCTGCCCCGCGTGCGGCTGGATCGGCAGGCCGACGAGTCGTTCCTGGCGCAGCTGACCGGGCCGCAGGGATCGGGGATCGCCAGCTCCATGTCGGCCGCGGATGGACTGGCCATCGTTCCGGCCGGGGCGGAGCTGCGGCCCGGCGGCGCGGTGCGGGTGGTGGTGCTGAATGGTGCGCCGCTGGTGGAGCAGCCCCCGGTGTAGGGCGACGGCGCGGGCGTTGCGTAGCCGGGATCCAAACACCTGACCCGCACCGAGAGGCATGGATGGCGAGCGGACCCGATCCCAACCGATTTCAGACTACCGACCCGGAGATCGGGCCCGACGACCGCGCCCGCGGCGATACCATCGGCGACGTAAAGTCCACACGAATGGGGCTCTCCGGTTGGGCGATCGTGGTAGTAGCCCTCGTCGTGGCGGCGTTCGCCGTGTCGCTGATCTTCTGAGCGGCGGATCGGCTCCACGACGAACGCGGCCGGCTTCCCGATGCGGGGAAGCCGGCCGCGTCGCCGTCCAGCCGTGGACCTACTCGTCCGCGCCTTCGAGCTTGAACCAGAGCTTCACCTTCACCTGGTACTCGCGGATGTCGCCGCCGCTGATGTAGCCGCGCTGCTCCACGACTTCCAGCCACTCCAGGCTCCGCATGCTCTCGCCGGCGCGCTTTACCGCCGCCCGCGTCGCATCCTCGAAGCTCTCGGACGACGTTCCCACCATCTCGATCGATTTGAACACGCCACTCATCTTCCGCTCCCGTTCAGGCCAATCCGGACCCGTCGTCCGGCCGCGCCCCCGGGGGCAAGGGACGTTCCACCACCGATGAGCGAGGTTGTTCTCCACAGACAGGTGCGGCGGCCGACACTTGTTTCCGGGGTAACCATTGCGAAGACCTATCCAAATGTTTATGGTGGAACCGGCGGTCCTCTTCCGTTTCCTACCGGAGCTCATATGCCCCTCCGATCCACGCGGTTCTTCTTTTCGGGCCTCTTGGCAGCAGTCGTGCTCCAGGGGTGCGCCGAATCTGCACCGACGACCCCCGCAGTCGTCCGCGACGGCGCCATGACGCCCGCGGCGTCCATCCGCCAGTTCGAGTCCCAGCAGATCGATCTCACGACCCGCGCCATTGCGTCTGCGCTGCGCGAGGACGCTCTCCGACGGCAGCTACTCGTCGACCTTCGCGATAGCCCGTTTCCCGGCCATCGCATCCACCTCCGCAGCTACTTTGCAGGACAGCGAGGTAAGGCGATTGCCATAGCAGCCGCCGCAAGCCTCGGCATCTCCCGCGACAGCCTGTTCGCCGCGATGAACAAGCTTCCGGACCTGCAGATCTGGGTTCCCCTGCTCTCCGATCGCCTCACCTGGAGCGGAACGGATTCAGCGGTGGTGGTCGGACATACGATCCCGAAGGAGGAGGTCCCTTCTCTCGGGTCCATTCGTGGGTACAGCACGGCGACAGGCGAAGCCGTCCTCGTGCCCACCGGCGTCGCCGTTGGCTACCCGCTCATCGCGGTCGCGCCCGCCGACATCGCGTTCGGTCGGGATCCGGAGCAGCGGCGCAGATCGGCTCCGCGTCGCACCGGCAAGACGATCAGCACGAGCGAAGAAGCGTTCTCCGTCATGTCTACGGCCGACTGCGATCCGACCACCGCGGTCATCGAATGCAACAACGAAGGAACCGTAGGAGGAGGAGAAGCCTGGACCAGTGGAGTGAAGCTTCCCAGCGACTACACGTACCAGTGCATGGTTGCAGCCGGCTCGGCGGGGGACACGGACGGGGATGGACTTCTGCAGCAGTGTGAATACGAGATTGCCCACGCATTCAGGCCGTATCTTCAGTGGGATCTCGGCGAGGACGCGTCGAACAAGCAGAACTACTGGGCAGCAAGGCGGGTCAGCTCGACCAGGGTGAAGATCATTCACCTCATGGCTTACTTCGAGGATGCCGGCCAGTACGAAACGTGGACGAAGCACGACGGCGACTCGGAGTTCATCATCATGGAGGTCGAGTACAAGAACGGCTGGTGGCGGTTCAACAACGCGTTTCTATCGGCGCATTGGGACGTAATGTACTGGGATGCGTCGAGCACGCGAGCCGCAGGCGAGTTCGCCTACCCGGAGGGAGCTCCTTTCGCGCATCCGAAGATCTGGATCGCCGAGGACAAGCACGCCAACTACTCCAGCCAGGGAAAATGTGACGAGGGGGCGAACTACCAGGACAACTGCAATCAACCCATCAACGCGCTGGAACACCTCGGCATCGTGGCGGATCGGAACATCGGAAACCGGGAGAGCGGCACCACGAAGCTGATCGACTGCGTGGTCCGGACGGCACACGGGGGCGGGGGAACGAGGAACGAGTGCCTCTGGACATACAATCAATTCGCCGGATGGCAGGACAAGTACGAGAAGAACGCGCCATCGTATTCCAAGGTTCTGGGCGCGTTCGACTTCTGACGCCCCACTCGGGCTGGTCAGGCACGTCGCCGGCGAGCCGACCAGCCGGCGACACCCTCCGGTGCCCTGGGTGTCTACAGCCGCACACTTCGGGAGAGGACCTCATGCGGTACGTTTTTTTGTTTTTGGTGCTGCTGCAGACGCTTTCCGCCGGGCCGGCGCGTGCGCAGGACGTCGAATCCCTGCCGCGCGGCCGTGCGGCAGCGCGGCTGGCGGCGCCCAGCGCATTGCCGCGATCGAGCCCCCTGGAGCACGCGCAAGGTTTCGCCCCGTACCGGATCGCTGCCGAGCCGCGCGATCGCAGCCGCGGAGCGCTCTGGGGACTGGCCGCTGGAGCCCTCGCCGGGGGCGCCGGGTTCGCAGCCGTGACATGGGCTGCCAATCGGGGTGAGGCTGGCGAGGACTACTGGCCGCTGGCGCTCGTCGTAGGGTCGGCGGTCGGGGGAGCGGTGGGCCTGGTGGCGGGCGCCCTGATCGGCGCGCCGGAGCGACAGAGTGAATCTTCCGTGCGCACAAGTCTGCTGGTGCTTCCCACGGCGGACCGCACGACCCAGGTGGGGGTTTCGGTCGCATTCTGACCGCCCTTCGCTCGGGCTCACTTCCAGCATCCTCCTCCCCTCTCCCGCGCCGTTTGCGGGGAGGGGCCCGAGGAGGGGATTACGTGGTGCGGCTCAATTCGAGGGTGCTCAGCTCTTCGGCGCGGTAGAGCAGGCGCTGCAGGATGGCGTGCGCAGTGCTTCGGTCGGCGTCGGCGGAGGCGGGAACGGTGGTCAGCAGCGCCTCTACCTCGTCGCGAAGCAGGTCGTACTCGCGCCGAAGCTGGACCGGCGTCCATCCCAGCCGTGCGCGCTGCTCGCCATGCCGCGTGGCGATCAGGTGCTGGATGTCGGTTCCGTCGCGCAGCAGCGCCGGCTCGCCGCCGCCCTCGTCCAGCGTCACCAGCTCCTTTCCCAGCTCCACCAGCGTCGTGGCCATGTGGTCCTCCAGCTGCGCGCGGTCCAGGCCGCCGGCATCGGGAATTGCGGGGTCGCGGGCCAGGCGTTCGGCCCACCGGCGCACCACCTCGTCCGAGCGCTCCGACAGCATCCGCCCCAGCTCCGCCAGCCCGGGCACCTCGCCGGGGCGCATGGGCCACCGCACCGGCTCCTCGGGCGGAATCACCAGCTCGGGCGCGGGGATCGCCGGCAACCACAGGGTGAAGCACGAGCCCTGGCCCGGCTCGCTGCGGGCCGTCAGGTCGCCCTTCATCCTGCGCGCCAGCCGTCGGCTGATCGCCAGCCCCAGCCCCGTGCCGCCCTGCTCGCGGGTGTACGCCTGGTCCACCTGCGTGAACGGCTCGAAGATGCGCTCGATCTCGTCTGCCGGAATGCCGATGCCGGTGTCGCGCACCTCTACGCCCACCCACGGCCCCTCGCCCAGTCCCGTCCCCGGCGGCTTGCGCGCGCACACCCGCGAGCGGACCGAGATGCTTCCGCCCGCGGGGGTGAACTTCACGGCGTTCCCCAGCAGGTTCACCAGCACCTGCCGCACGCGGTCGGGGTCGCCCCGATAGCGGATGGGGTGCACGTCCGCCTCCGAAAGCGTCACGTTACGCATGGCCGACTGCGGCGCGACCAGCTCCGCGGCCTGGCGAACGGTGGGAACCAGCGGCTCTTCGCCGGCGCGCACCTCCAGCCGCCCCGCCTCTACGCGCGCCATGTCAAGCACGTCGTCGATCAGCCCGCGCAGGTGCTGGCTGCTGGTGCGCACGCGCCGCAGGTAGTCGGCGTGCGCGGGCGACAGGTCGCCGCCGATGCCCAGCTCCATCAGGTCCGCATAGCCCACGATGGCGTTGATGGGCGTGCGCAGCTCGTGGCTCATGGTGGCCAGGAACTCGGACTTGGCGCGGCTCGACGCCTCCATCTCGATGAGGAGCCGCTCGCGCTCCTCGTCGGCCCGCATCCGTTTCGTCACGTCGCGCAGCACCACCGTGAACAGCCGCTGCACGCCCACCTCCGAGGTGGAGAGGGTGGCCTCGACGGGAAACTGCGTTCCATCCGCCCGCAACGCCGGAAACGCCCCACGGCTCCCGTGCATGCCGCGCGCGGTGCCGCCGGATTCGACGACCTCGGCCATCTGCCCCGCGGGAACGAAGCGGTCGATGCTGGTGCCCAGCGCCTCTTCGGCGGCCACGCCGAACATCTGCTCGGCGGCGCGGTTGAAGAGCACGATGCGGCGCTCGTCGTCGGTGGTGATGATGGCGTCCATGGCGGAGCCGACGATGGAGGCCAGGCGCGCCTCGCGGTCGCGCAGCTCCTCTTCCGCCCGGCGGCGTTCCGTGAGGTCGCGGGTGACCTTGGTGAAGCCGGAAAGGCTTCCGTCCGGCGCGCGGATCGCGCTGATCAGCACGCTCGCCCAGAAGCGGGTGCCGTCCTTGCGCACACGCCAGCCCTCTTCCGTGAACCGGCCGTGCAGCGTAGCCTCGCGCAGCACTTCGTCGGGATGCCCGCGCTCGCGCTCCTCGCTCGTATGGAGGAGCGACACGTGCTCCCCCACGGCCTCGGCCTCGGAGTAGCCGCTCAGCCGCTGCGCGCCCAGGTTCCAGGTGACGATGCGGCCGCCGACGTCCAGCCCGTAGATGGCGTAGTCGGTGACGGCCTCGATCATCTCGCGAAAGTGCAGCTCGCGGGCGCCCAGCTCCGCGCGGTGCACCTCCACGCGGTGCACCAGCCAGGCGACGAACACGCCCACTACCGACACCACCCCCAGCCCGATGGCGTCGGCCGCGTACTCCTCTGCCTGGGGGCCGCGCGGCAGCAGGAAGAGCACGAACCCGCCGGCCACGCTGAAGCTCACGGCCGACAGCCCGGCGCGCAGCCCCCCGTACCAGGCCGAGAGCGTGATGGCACCCAGCAGCAGGCCGATCATGTTGCGGTCGACGATCGGGCGCACGGCGAGCGTAAGCGCCAGCGCGCCCACCGTGAGCGCCAGCGCGCCCACCGTGAGCGCCAGCGCCACGAGATAGCCGCGTGCTTCCGTGCGGCGCCCGGCGGTCCGGGCCGGTCGAGAAACCCCGGGAGAAGCCACTCGCTCCGTCTTAGTGCGTTGAGGGTGATCCCAAGCACCGACGCAGGGGCAACTTGCGCGCCGGAGCCGATCGACCGCTGCGCGCGGATACGGTGGTGCAGAACAGCGCGGCAGCAGGGCGTTTCCCTGCTGCCACTCGTCCCCGTGCCGGTGGTGTGTGGGAGGTTACGCGCCGCGGAGGATGGACGAGGCGGCGGCGTGAAGGCGGGTGTTGGTGGCCAGGGCCGAGGTCCACGCGCCGACGGGCTGGCCGTCGAACTGGGTGAAGCGGCCCCCGGCTTCGGAAAGGATGACGTTCATGGGCGCGTAGTCCCAGTACGACCCAGCGATGGGATCGCAGACCAGGTCCATGCGGCCGGTGGCCACCAGGAAGTAGCCGTAGCCGTCGCCCCAGGTGCGAGTGAAGCGGGTGGCCTTCACCAGGCGGTCGAACCCGGCGCGATCTTCGTCGGTCGATCGGTCGCGCCAGTACTCCAGGCCGGAGGTGATCATCCGCGCCTGGGCCAGGTCGTCGCACTCCGAAACGCGGGCGCGCTCGCCGTTGTGCCAGGCGCCGGCGCCCGTTGCGGCCACGAGGGTCTCCCCGAGCGCGGGAAAGTGGGCGCATCCCAGGGTCGGCGTGCCGTCCACCTCCAGCGCCAGGAGCACGCAGTACAGCGGCACCCCCGAGCTGAACGAGCGGGTTCCGTCGATGGGATCCACGATCCACCGCCGCCCGGAGCGCGACGGCGTGTCCTCACCCTCTTCGCCCACGATGCCGTCGTCGGGAAACGCCTGGACGAGCGCGTCGCGGATGTACGCCTCGGCGGCGAGGTCGGCGGCGGTCACCTCGCTGCCGTCGCCCTTGAAGCGGACGGCCGCGTGCCCGAAGTGCTGCAGGGTGATCTCGCCGGCCTCGCGCGCGGTGCGCGTGGCGAAGTCCATCAGGTTGTCGATCATGGGGCCCTCACCCGTCCTCGCTTAGGCTCGTCCACCCTCTCCCACAAACAGCGTGGGACAGGGGGTACACTTCTGTTTTGGTTGCGCGTCCGGAACACGGGCGCAGTCCCCCTCCAGTGGCGGTTGAAACCGCGGCTGGAACGTCACGAAGTCCGCCTTCGCGGACTGCACCCTCTACATCCCCGCAGTCCCATCTGGAGTGGCGAGCCGCTCATTCCATCGGTGCGCCACTCTGTCATCCAGAGGCCCGAGCGCACCGCACTCGCCCGCACTCCAAACTTCGCGGGCCGAAGGATCTTGCCTGGGACGCCCCTCGACCTGGGCGCGGCAGCGACACGAGAGCCTGAGACTCGGACCCGTGGCCGTGGTGTGAGCCCCGGCTGGGTCGGGCGAATGAATTCGCGGCAACAACCACCCGAAGTCCGCCTTCGCGGACTGGCCTGCTGTCGTGCGCCCGTGGTCGTCGTGCGCGACCTTGCCCGGGTCCACGCCGCACCCGCCCACTGCATGGCCCCGAACGGGACGCGACAGCGCGCGGCGAACCCTGGCTGGTCCCGGTGCACTTCGATCGATCCGGCGCATTCCCCGGCTGCCCTCTCCCCCCGGCCCCCTCTCCCGCAAGCGGGCTACCCATTACCCACATCTCAGATAGGGGTGGCGGGGCCGAAATACAAGGCGCGGTCTGCAAAAATGCCCGTGGGAGCATGGGACTGAGGCCGCGTAAAACCCGTCGTTGACGCAGGAGTGTGTGGCTTCTACGCACCGG
>NZ_DASVSF010000077.1 GCF_036388275.1 Longimicrobium sp. | reverse complement strand
GGTTACCCTTTGTCCACAGAGTACACTCGGAAGTGCAGGTTCTGAGGCGCAGCGGACTTGCTCGGAACCAGTGCTTTCAGGGGGCCAGAGGCATGCCGATAGCGCGGCCTAGTCGCTCGGACGGTCGGCGCCCACCTGGCCGATCAATGGCTCGGCTCACAGCGCCGATAACCAAGCATGAGCAAACACAAGAGCAGCCTGGAGGAAAGCCGACGACTGACGCCGTTTTGGCGCTCACTCTCGGCCGCTGTGAATGCTGGGCCGCCTTCGGTGCTTGTCGTCGTCTGGGCGAGTGGGCACAGGATCGATGCTGTCGTTGCGGCATCTCTGTTGTGCGTCGTCAGCGCATCGCTGCGTGGCTGGCTGGGCACCAGGCCCTCCAATGCACCGACTACGTCCGATGCGTCGACCGTCAACTAGAGGGTGACGCTTTCTTCCGCAACTGGATGGATGGCTACTGATGGGCGACTTGTCGGCGCACTTCGACAGCAACGAGTTCCGGTGTAAGCACTGCCGAGGGATAGTCCCGATCAGCCCGGCACTGATTGCGTGCTTGGAAGCGATCAGAGCCGGCACAGGTAAGCCCCTGGTCGTCGTCAGCGGCTACCGGTGCCCGGCGCACAACAAGGCCGTGGGCGGCGCGTCAGCCTCGCAGCACCTGTTCGGGACCGCCGCCGATATCCCCCCGTTCCGCGCAACGGCGGCTGCAGCTGCGCGCTGCGGCGCGCGAGGGATCGGCACACGGGGCCCCTGGGCCGTCCACGTGGACGTCAGAGCGACGCCCGCGACCTGGGCCTACTAGGCGTCCGGCTCACCCAGGAACGCCGCCAGGACGGCGGTGGCGTCCGCGTCGACCAGGCCTAAGAGCGTGAGTTCCTCGTGCGCGATCTCCAGAGGGTCCATGTCCCGCACCGTACATGGCCTAGTCCGCGAGGCGGGGCGGTGGCTGGTCGACGATGACGCCGTCGACCTCGTTCACGGCGAAGTACCGCGAGTAGACCAGCGCCAGAGTCGCTTCCGCCGCGACGTACATGCCGTCCAGGAACGGCGACCCCTGCGAGTAGACCGCCACCTCGCCCTGGTCGCTGCGCTCGACCGCCTGGCCGGCGACCAGGCCCTCTCCCGCCGCCGTCGTGCTGACCCACCACTTCTGCGCGCCTCCTGGGATGGGTCGACGTGACCCCAGGGGGCCTCCTAAGGGGTGAGGGCCGCCGCCACGTACGCCTCGTCCAGGCTGCTGCGCCTAGACCGGATGGTGTCGACCACGCGCCCTACGCGGATACCGGTGACCGCACGCTTAGCCCCCGCGCCGGCACGGCTGTAGATGGTGACGGGCCCGAAGTCGGCGGCGTTGACGGCATTCACGAACGCGGTCGCGCCTGCGACGAAGATGTCCTGATCGGCGGTCGTCATGCGTCCGTCAGCGCCGATTCCCAGGCACGGAGTGGGCGTGTAGAACCGCCCGGACGACGCGAATCCGCGCGCCCTGTCGGTGGTGAGAGAGATGGCCACGGAGCACTGCGGGGCCTGGGTCAGCGTCTCGGCGGAACCCGGCACGGCAGGCGTCAGGAACTCGATGGTCGGGTCGGCGTCACCGACGTACTTACCGTCCGTCCCGATGTAAGCGTGCTTGACGCCCAGGAGACGCACCTTGTTGCTGATCCGAGTGCCGCCCATGAATGCGGCCCCCGCCGCTGCCATCGCGTCCATGACTGCCGGTGAGGGGTCGCCCGAAGTCGTGAAGCCGCTGTCGACGCGCAGACCGAATTGCCAGGTCTCACTCACCGTCCACCCGTCTCCGAACCAAGTGAACAGGCTGTGTGCCTCGGGGAAAGCCATCGTCTGTGTGTCCTCTCGGTGGGCGCGTGCGCCTACGGTAGTACCCACAGGTAGGCGCTGTCACCTGTGGACAACTGTTCGAAGGGCGATTCGAACACAAGTTACCGACGTTTAAGACGCGCCCAAGGACCTGCGATGATCGTGGTTACCCTTTGTCCACAGAGTACACTCGGAAGTGCAGGTTCTGAGGCGCAGCGGACTTGCTCGGAACCAGTGCTTTCAGGGGGCCAGAGGCATGCCGATAGCGCGGCCTAGTCGCTCGGACGGTCGGCGCCCACCTGGCC
>NZ_DASVSF010000076.1 GCF_036388275.1 Longimicrobium sp. | reverse complement strand
AGGGCACCGGTCTCCGCCAGGACGTCGAGTTCCTCGCGCAGCATCCGGCTCACCAGGCCCGCGGTCACCGGCACGCCGTAGTCGGTCGGGGTCCCGGTCGAGATCCACTGCCAGAGCTGGGTCCGGCAGATCTCCGCCGTCGCCGCGTCCTCCATCAGCCCGCCGAGCGCCACCGCGCCGCGTCCGCCGAGCCACGCCGCGACGTACCGCAGCGCCACGCTGACGTTGGTGCGCAGTGCGACCTCGCTGACCGTGACCGGGCCGGCCTTCAGGTCCAGCAGGTCGGCCGCGGTGACCCGGACGTCGTCGCGCTTGCGCACGATCTGGTGCGGCTCGAAGCCGAGCCACTGGTCGAAGACCTCGCGGCAGGTCTCCACCAGGCCCGGGTGCGCCACCCAGGAGCCGTCGAAGCCGTCGCCGACCTCGCGCCGCTTGTCCTGGCGGACCTGGTTCAGCGCCCGCTTGGCGGCGACCGGGTCACGGCTGGGCACGATGGCGGCCATCCCGCCGATCGCGTGGGCGCCGCGCCGGTGACAGGTCTGGACCAGCAGTTCGGTGTACGCCCGCATGAACGGCGCCGTCATGGTCAGCTGCGAGCGTTCCGGCAGCACCACGTCCGGCCGGTTCTTGATCATGCTGAAGAGATAGTCCCAGCGGCCCGCGTTCAGCCCGGCCGAGTGTTCGCGCAGCTCGTAGAGGATCTCCTCCATCTCGAAGGCCGCGGTGATCGTCTCGATCAGCACGGTGGCCCGGATGGTGCCGCGCGGGATGCCGAGCAACTCCTGGGCGTGGACGAACACGTCGTTCCACAGCCGGGCTTCCAGGTGCGACTCCAGCTTGGGCAGGTAGAAGTACGGGCCGCTGCCGCGCTCCAGCAGCTCGCGCGCGTTGTGGAAGAAGTACAGCCCGAAGTCGAACACGGACGCGCTGATGGGCGCGCCGTCCACCAGCACGTGGCGCTCGGAAAGGTGCCAGCCGCGCGGCCGGACGATCAGCACGGCCGTCTTGTCCTTCAGCCGGTACTGCTTGCCCCCGGCGTCCAGCGACAGGGTGCGGCGGATGGCGTCGGACAGGTTGGCCTGGCCGTGCAGCACGTTCTTCCAGGTGGGCGAAAGCGCGTCCTCGAAGTCGGCCATGAAGCAGCTGGCGCCGGAGTTCAGCGCATTGATCACCATCTTGGCGTCGGTGGGCCCGGTGATCTCCACGCGCCGGTCCTCCAGGTCCACCGGGCAGGACGCCACCGTCCAGTCGCCGGCGCGCACCTCGGCCGTCTCGTCCAGAAAGCCGGGCTCGTTGCCCTGGTCGAGCCACTCCTGCCGCTCGTCGCGCCGGCGCAGCAGCTCCAGCCGCGTGGGGTTGAACCGGCGATGGAGGTCCGCGACGAACGCCAGCGCCTCGGGCGTCAGCACGCGAGCCGCCGCGCCGTCCGCGTCTCCCAGGACCTGAACGCCCTGCACCTGCCCCGCCGTTTCGTCCGCGACCGTCATCTGCGTTCCTCTCGGGATGATTTCGTCAAGCTCTGCACATGAGCGACAGGCATAGACCATCGGGTTGATGCCGATTGCCGCGCGTCCGCGGAAAGTACTGCTCGCAACAGTGGTTCCACGAGCGCGGTTCATCAATGTTCTCGTGTCGAAGCGGCTGCCAACCTCCGCCAGAGAAAAGCTTGCATGAAGATGCCGTCGTATATACCGTATAGATAGATGAAGCGAGCATCACTCTATCGGGAGGCTGTAGCATGAAGAAGGAATTTATCGCGACCTTGTTCATGAACGGCGGCAGTCAGGCCGTCCGGCTACCCAAAGAGTGCCGATTCGAGGGAACTGCAGTCCGCGTCCGTAAGGAGGGCGCCGCGGTCATATTGGAACCAGTGGAAAAGCGCGCGTGGCCTGTTGGTTTTTGGGAGGATTTCTGGAAGGATGGCCCCGCGGGTGATGATCTGGTTGTGCCCGAGCCACTTCCGGATGCGCCCCACCGGGATGCCATCCTGGACGACTATTCTCGTAAAGGATCGTAGCTCGCGATGCGTTACCTGCTGGACACCGACACCTGCATATGGCTGCTCAGAAAACGTGAGCCGGTAGTGTCGCGTGTCATCGCCGAGTCGCCGGAAGATCTAGCGATCGCTTCGATGACGCTGGCCGAACTCTACTTTGGAGCGCTGAACGGCAGCGATCCGGACCGCGAGGAGCAGAAGATCGAGCGACTGATCTTCCAGATCTCGGACGTGATCGCGTTCGACCAAGGTGCCGCGCGCATCCACGCGGAGTTGCGATATGCTTTACGCGCGAACCGGATTAGTGAACGGGACCTCGTGATCGCAAGCGTTGCCGTGACCAACGGCCTGATCCTCGTAACGAGCAATCAGCGCGAATTCCGGCGCGTGCCCGGGCTTCAGGTAGAGGACTGGATGGCACCATGACTACAGAGCCCCCCTCCGCTGAAGTCCTACCCATTACCCACATCTTTGTATCGGGCCAGGGCCGCACGAAACCAAGGTGGCAGCAGGGGTTTAGCCCTCATCTGCGTCTACGCAGGAGATGGAGTAGCGCGCATTCCGGTGCGTAGAAGCCACACACTCCTGCGTCAACGACGGGTTTTACGCGGCCTCAGTCCCATGCTCCCACGGGCATTTTTGCAGACCGCGCCTTGTATTTCGGCCCCGCCACCCCTATCTGAGATGTGGGTAATGGGTAGGCTGAAGTCGGAGGGGGTTCTGTCTTCAACGCATCGCCGAGTCGAGGAGCGCGTTGAGGCGGGGCGCGGGGAGGGCGCCCATCTCCCGCGCCACCTCGCGGCCGCCGCGGAACACGATCAGCGTGGGGATGGAGCGGATGGCGAAGCGCTGCGACACCATGGGGTTGGCGTCGGTGTCCACCTTGGCCACCAGCACGCTGCCCATCCGCTCGGCCGCCACCCGGTCCAGCACGGGCGCCATCATCTTGCAGGGGCCGCACCAGTCGGCGTAGAAGTCCACCAGCACGGGCACGGGCGAATCCGCCACCACGCGGTCGAACGCGGCGTCGGAAAGGTGCAGCGGCCGGTCGAGAGCGATCGCCTGCTTGCAGTGGCCGCACCGGGGCCGGTGGGCCGCGCGGGCCAGGTCCACGCGGTTAAGCCGCCCGCACGAGGGGCACTGCACCGTCGCCTTGTGCTGCTGCGTCGTCGTTTCCATCGCCCTGCCTCCTACCGCTCCACGGGAAAATCGGCGCCCCGCCGGCTCCACTCGATGAACGAGGCGTCGTACATCTTCACTTTCCGCTCCAGGTAGCGTGCCACGTAGTAGGCGTGGCTGGCCTGCACGCCCGTGCGGCAGTACACCACTACCGTGTCGGCCTGTGCCGCCTCGGCCAGGGTGTACGCGGAGGCCAGCACCTCGGGCGAGCGCAGGCGCGGGTCCGTTTCCGAGATCAGCGCGTTGCGCCAGAACAGGTTGTGCGCGCCGGGGATGTGGCCGGGCCGCGTGACGCCATCGCCCGGCGTGGCGCCGCTGAACTCCGCGGCGGGCCGCGCGTCGATGAACACCACGCTGGTGTCGTTCAGGTGATCGCGCACCCATTCGGCCGTCACCACCAGGTCGGCGCGGGGCCGCGGGGTGAGCGATCCGCGCCGTGCTGCCGGCACCTCCGTCGACACGGCCCGCTCGTCGACGCGCCACTTCTCCAGCCCGCCGTCGAGGATGGCGTGGTCCGCGTGCCCCAGGTAGTCCAGCGTAAAGAAGGCGCGCGCAGCCAGCAGCCCCTGCAGGTCGCCGTACAGGACCACCCGCGAGTTGTCGGACACGCCGACGGCTTCGAACGCCTCTTCCAGCTGCTGCACGGAGGGAAGCTCGTTGGGAATGCCGTTGCGCTCCGCGACGATGGCCGACAGCGGCAGGAAGCGCGCGCCGGGGATGTGGCCCGCGTCGTAGCTGGTGCGGTCGCGGCCCACGTGCAGCACCACCACCCGGGGATCGTTCAGCCGCTGCCCCAGCTCCCCCGAGGTTTCGCGAAGGTCCTCGTTCCACTTGGGCATGGGGTTGGACTTGGGAACCCGGACCGGGCAGGCGGCGGTGGCCGCCACCAGCGCGGCTCCGAGCATCAGGGGAAAGAGCTTTCGCATCGGCGTTCCTTGGGGCATGAGATCGTTGGGTCGCAGCGCTGGCGCAGAGTGATGCAGATGCAAGGGAAGTGCGACGGGGTAAGTGCCTGGTGCGGGGGCGAATGAATTCGCTGCAACAACCACACGAAGTCTGCCTTCGCAGACTGGCTTGCGCAGGTGTGAGTTGAGGCTCAGGTCGCGCCCGGAATGTGGTGCAGTTCTCCCCCTCACCCGCTTGCGGGAGAGGGGGTCGGGGGGAGAGGGCGCCCGGGGACTGCACGGCCGATCTCGAACCGCTCCCAAGCCGGCTACAGGCTCAACTCAACCACGGCACTCCCCTGACGCACCGGGCTGGCTCCCTTCCCCCGCGCAGTTTGCGGGGGAAGGGCTGGGGATGGGGGGCGCCCGCCGACGCGCCGATCCAGCCGCCCGCTGCACCAGACGTTCCCCCTCTCCGCACGCAGTTTGTGCGGGGAGGGGCCGGGGGAGGGGCCTGCCGGTCCCGAGATTGCAGTCCTGGATACGTTTCGGCTGGTTCGCGGCGCGCCCCCGTCCATCGGCCCGCCGTCCATTGACTCCGTTCTCGTGCTGCCGGTGATGCGGATTGGGTGGAAGGGAGCGTTCTCAACCGAGCCGGGTTCGTCCCTGAACCCCGGCGAGGCCGTACATGGCGTGCTCGCCCTGGAGCTACCCGATGCCGCGGCCGCCGTCCTGGCGCTTCTGATCGCGGCGGTGGGCGCCGCCGTCACCTGGTGGCTGGTGCAGCGCGGCCGGGCCGGGGCAGAGCAGGCGCGGCTGTACGAGCAGGCCGAGTCTGCCCGGCGCGACCTGGAGCACCTGGCCGAGCAGCTGCAGGACCAGGCGTCGCACCTGCAGGAGCAGACGGCCGAGCTGGAGGTGCTCAACGAAGAGCTGGCCACCTCCGAGGCCCGCCTGCGCAGCACCATCGACTCGTCGCTCGACGCCATCGTCATGACCGATGACGAGAGCGTCATCATGGAGTGGAATCACCACGCCGAGCGCCTGTTCGGGTGGAGCGCCGACGAGGCGATTGGCCAGACGCTCGCGCAGACCATCATCCCCCCGCGCTTTCGCGAGGGGCACCAGAGGGGCGTCAACCACTACCTGGCGACGGGCGAGGGGCCCATCCTCAACCGGCGCATCGAGATTTCCGCCATCCGCCGCAACGGGACGGAGTTTCCCGTGGAGCTCACGGTGGCCCCGGCGCGCTCCGGCACCCGGGTGCTCTTCAACGCCTTCATCCGCGACCTCACCGAGCGGAAGGCCGCCGAGCGCCGCCTGGCCGCCGAGCACGCCGTCACCCGCGTCGTCGCCGAGTCGCACACGCTGCACGAGGCCGCGCCCCGGCTGCTGCAGGTGATCGGCGAGTCGCTGCACTGGCCGGTCGGCGTGTTCTGGGTGATGCACGAGGACGGTGAGCGCCTGTGCTTCGCGGGGCGGTGGATGGCGCCGGACGCGGCCAATCCCGGCCTGGGCGTCGCCGACGCTGCCCTCACCTTCCACCGCGGGCAGGGGCTTCCCGGCCGCGTGTGGGAACGGGGCGAGCCGGCCTGGGTGTCGGACGTCACCCGCGACGCGAACTTTCCGCGCGCCATGAAGGCGGCCGCGGCGGGGCTGCACGGTGCGTTCGCGTTTCCCATCCGCGCGGCCGACGACCTGATGGGCGTCATCGAGTTCTTCCACGAGTCGGTGCTGGAGCCCGATCCCGCGCTGCTGGAGGCCGTGGACGCCATCGGCCGCGACATCGGCCAGTCCATCAAGCGCGTCCGCGCCGAGGAGGCCCGCGACCAGGCGCTTCACGAGCTTGCCGAGGCCAACCAGCGCCTGGCCGCGCGCACCACCGAGGCCGAGTCCGCCAACCGCGCCAAGACCGAGTTCCTGGCCAACATGAGCCACGAGCTGCGCACCCCCATCAACGCCATCATCGGGTACTCCGAGCTGCTGGAGATGGGGATCACCGGGCCCATCACGCCGGCGCAGCGCGCCCAGCTGGGCCGCGTGCGCGCCAGCAGCCAGCACCTGCTGGGGTTGATCGAGGAGATCCTGGACCTGTCCAAGATCGAGGCGGGGCGCTTTCGGGTGGAGCGCGTCGCCGCGCCCGTGGTGGAAACGGTGGACGCGGCCGTGGCCCTCGTCACCCCGCAGGCGGCGGAAAAGGGGCTGCACCTGGCGCTGGAGTGCGACCCCGGGGCCGGCACGTGGTTCATGGGCGATCCCGACCGCGTTCGGCAGATCCTGGTGAACCTGCTCTCCAACGCGGTGAAGTTCACGGCGGGGGGCGGCCGGACCAGCATCCACTGCGACGTTTCCCAGGCGCCCACCGACGATGCGCAGCTGCCGGGGCCCGGGCCGTGGGTGCGCCTGCAGGTGGAAGACACGGGGATGGGAATCGCGCCCGACCAGGTGGAGGCGATCTTCCAGCCCTTCGTGCAGGCCGACATGGGGCGCACGCGCGCGCACGGCGGAACCGGGCTGGGGCTTACCATCAGCCGGCAGCTGGCCCGGCTGATGGAAGGCGACCTGACGGTACGGACGGCGCCGGGCCAGGGATCGTGCTTCACCCTGTGGCTCCCCGCCGCCGCGCCGGGCCCGGCGCCCGCGCGCGGGCCGGAGCCTACGCTCGCCGTGGAGCAGCGTCCGCGCGGGGTGTCGGAGATGGGCGAAGCGCTGCAGGCCCGCATCGCCGACATCCTGAATGCGGTGAACGAGCGGCTGCGCGCCGAACCGGCCATCCCCGGGGCGGCGGGGCTCACCGAGGCGGAGCTCGAGGACCACCAGGCCACCTTCCTGGCCGACATCGCCCAGGCGCTGGTGCTGATCGGCCAGACGGGCGCCGACCCCGCGCTGATGCGCGACGGCTCCGACATCCAGCGGCTGATCGCCAACCGCCACGGACTTCGCCGCGCCCAGCAGGGGTGGACGGAGGAGGCGCTGCGGCGCGAGTTCCAGATCCTGCGCGAGTCGCTGGACGAAGCGCTGCACGCCTCCGTTCGTGGAGGCGAGCACGAGCTGGACGCCGTTCGCGAGGTCCTGCGGAGCCTGGTGGAGCGCGCGGAAGAAATTAGCGTCCAGGGCATGCGCTCCGGCGCCTCCGCGGCCGAGTAGGCCCCGTTCGCATCGACCCACACGAGACCCCCTGTGAAGCGAATCTGTGTTTTCTGCGGCTCCAGCGCGGGCGCGCGGCCGGAGTACGCCCAGGCGGCGCGCGCGATGGGCACCCTGCTGGCCGAGCGCGGCATCGGGCTGGTGTACGGCGGCGGGCGCGTGGGGCTGATGGGCGTGGTGGCCGACGCGGTGCTGGCCGCCGGCGGCGAGGCCATCGGCGTCATCCCCGAGGCGCTGATGCGGCGCGAAGTGGGGCACGTCGCCCTGACCGAGCTTCACGTCGTGGGCTCCATGCACGAACGCAAGGCGCTGATGGCCGACCTTTCCGACGGCTTCATCGCCATGCCCGGCGGCTACGGCACCTTCGAGGAGTTCTGCGAGGTGCTCACCTGGTCGCAGCTGGGCATTCACCCCAAGCCCTGCGGCCTGCTGAACGTGGCCGGCTATTACGCGCCGCTGCTCGCCATGTTCGACCACGCGGTCGCCGAGGGATTCGTCCGCACGCAGCACCGCGGGATCGTGCTGGAGGCGGACGACCCCGCCTCGCTGCTGGAGCGGATGGCCGCGTTCCATCCCCCCGCCACGGAAAAGTGGATCTCACCCGATCAGCGGTAGCGCGCGCCAGGGTTGGATTGCGCGCGCGGAGAGTGTAGACTGAACGCGTCCACCCGCATCCCCCGCCACCGCCGACCCATGCGCCGCACCGCCCTGTTCGCCCTGCTGCTCTCGCTGGTGCCTCCCGCCACGGCCCACACCGCGCCGCTGCTGCCCCCGTCCACGATGCCGCTGGGCATCGCCGGCTGGGAGCCGCTGCTCATCCTGATGGCCGGCATCGTCCTGCTGCTCGTGGAGTTGTTCGTGCTCCCCGGGTTCGGCGTGGCGGGGATCCTGGGAGTGCTGGCGATGATCGCGGGGGTGGCGATCGTGCTGGGCGGACCCACGCCGGGCGCGGGCGACGCGGCGCTCGCCGGTTTCGCCGTGGTCTCGGCGCTCACGCTGCTGGGCGTAGCCGCCTGGGCCATCGTCGCCAGCCGCCGCGGCGGATACAAGGCGCTGTTCGGGGGAACGCTGGACCGGGAGGGCGGCTACCTGGCGGCCGTGCCGCGGCCGGAGCTGGAGGGGCTGCAGGGCGTGGCGATCACCAACCTTCGCCCCGCGGGGACGGCGGAGGTCGCCGGCGAGCGGCTGGACGTGGTGAGCGACGGCGGATGGATCGACGCCGGCACGCCCGTCCGCGTGCTGCGCGCCGAGGGCTATCGCCACGTCGTGCAGCCGCTGGCCCTTCCCAAGGCCCCCGAAGCGGAGGGCTGAGCGGCTGAGCCAGCAGCAGCTCGCAACTTCTTTCGTCCCAACCTCGTACATGATCTTCGCCGGCCGATTTCGCGGCCGCGCTCGCTTCCCGCCCGCCGGGCGGGGCTCACCGCTCCACAGGATACGCTGCAATGGAATTCGCGGCTGGCAGTCTGCTCGTTCTGCTCTTCTTCGGCTTCATCCTGCTGGTGGTGCTCTTCCAGCTGATCCCCGTGGGCCTGTGGGTGCAGGCGTGGACGTCGGGGGTGTACGTGCCCTTCAGCAAGCTGGTGGGAATGCGGTTCCGCCGCGTGAGCCCCAGCCGCATCGTCAACCCGCTGATCACCGCCCGCAAGGCGGGGCTGCCGCTGGACGCCGACGAGCTCGAGGGGCACTACCTGGCCGGCGGCAACGTCGAGCGGGTGGTGCAGGCGCTGATCGCGGCCGACAAGGCCAACATCGCCCTGGCCTTCAACCAGGCCGCCGCCATCGACCTGGCCGGGCGCGACGTGCTGGACGCGGTGCAGACCTCGGTGAACCCCAAGGTCATCAGCACGCCGCGCGTGGCGGCCATGGCCAAGGACGGCATCCAGCTGATCGCCATCGCCCGGGTGACGGTGCGCGCCAACATCAACCGGCTGGTGGGCGGCGCGGGCGAAGAAACCATCCTGGCGCGCGTGGGCGAGGGCATCGTCAGCACCATCGGCTCGGCGGCCAGCCACGCGGCCGTGCTGGAGAACCCCGACAACATCAGCAAGACGGTGCTGAGCAAGGGGCTGGATGCGGGGACGGCGTTCGAGATCCTGTCCATCGACATCGCCGACGTGGACGTGGGCAAGAACATCGGCGCCGAGCTGCAGACGGACCAGGCCGAGGCCGACAAGCGCGTGGCCCAGGCCCGCGCCGAGGAGCGCCGCGCGATGGCCGTGGCGCTGGAGCAGGAGAACCGCGCCCGGGTGGAGGAAGCCCGCGCCCGCGTGGTCGAGGCCGAGGCGCAGGTGCCCCTGGCCATTGCCGAGGCGTTCCGCCGCGGCCACCTGGGGGTGATGGACTACGCGCGGTACCAGAACGTGCAGAGCGACACGTCCATGCGGCGCGCGCTGGCCGGCCCGGGCGCCGCGGCCCCCGAAGGCCCCAAGGACAGCTGACCGATGGAGCTCATCATCACGCTGCTGGTGATCGGGTGGATCGTCAGCGGCATCGCGGGAGCGGCCAAGCGGGCGGGCAAGCAGGTGCCCCCGCCCGCCGTGTTCCAGACGGGCGTCGTGCCCCCCGAACACGTGCGGCACATCGCTGCCCCGGCGGCCGTGGTGCCTGCGGCCGGGCGGTTCGCGGTGTTCGAGGAAAGCACGTCGGAGTTCGATGCCGACGAGCTGGCGGACGACACGGAGCTGCAGCTGTACCGCGAGGCGCAGGCGGAGGTGCACTCGATGGAGCCGCTGGACTCGCGCGAGGTGGTGCTGACGACCACCGAGGCGCGCCCGCTGCCGGCGCGGGCGGAATCGCTGGAGCACGAGGTGGACTGGACGGTGGAGCACGAGCGCTTCCACCAGCGGTACGTAGACCGCAAGGCGCCGGCGCACCACGCGCAGCGCGGGTTGATGGACGACATGCGCGATCCCGCCATGCTGCGCCGCGCCGTACTGATGGCCGAGATCCTGGGTCCGCCCGTGGGCCTGCACGGCTCCGCCGACCCGGCGGACCGGTAGTCCCGATAGGCGCCAAGGGTGCACGCGTGGTGCACCGAGGCGTGTCATCCTGAGGCCCAGGCGCACCGAACCCGCCCGTAGCACACCCGTCGCGGGCCGAAGGATCTAGCCGCGGACACGTACAAGCCGGGCGCGGCAGCGGTCACGGACGCGTGGGCCTCGGCTGCCGTGGGGCCCTCACCCGGCCGCGCTGACACGCGTGCCACCCTCTCCCACAAACAGCGTGGGAGAGGGGGTACACTTCAGGGTCGGATGGGCTTCGACCAGCGTTGGCGCAGGCCCAGGCCGCCCCCCATCCCCAGCCCTTCCCCCGCAAACTGCCGCGGGGGAAGGGAGCCAGCCCGGCGCGCTTCGGAAGGTGCGGCGCGCGTGCAGGTGAAGGATCGCCAGCTCACCCCACCCTGGCATACGGCGCGAGAACTTCGTCCACCTCGCCCCGAATCCACACGTTCAGCGGTCCCTCGCGAAAGATGGCCCAGGTGACCAGCGCGCCGTTGTAGGCCGTCTGCACCGTGCGGGCGAGGTTTTCGGCGTCGCAGCCGGACAGCTCACCGGCGGCGATCGCCTCGTGCAGAAGCGCGGCGATCTCTTCGCGCACGGCCACCGCGTGCTCGAGCGCGAAGGCGTGGAACTCCGGGTCGCCCATGTCCATCTGCAGGAACGCCAGATGGTTCGACACCTCCTCCGGCGTGCGGAGCACGTCGGCCGGGGCCGCCAGCGCGTGCAGCAGCGCCTCCAGCGGCGATGCCTGCGCCTGCCGCGCCTGGTCGAACTGCTCCGAAAGCTGCTCCGCCCCCTGCCGCGCCACCTCCAGCAACAGCCCCCGTTTGCTGCCAAATCGCTGCAGAAGCGTGGGCGCGGCGAGCCCCGCCTCTGCCGCCACGTCCGCCAGCGTGAGCCGGGCCGGCCCCACGCGCGACACCACGCGGATCACCGCGTCCAGGATCTCGGGATTGGAGGTCGTTCTCGGTCGCGGCATGGTTGACAGATTATGAATATACGTTCATATATTCAGCGCGGCCGGGGTGCCGCCTGAAAGAGAACGACGATTCAGGAGATTGCACATGAAGACGCTGCGAGGCAAGGTTGCCGTCGTCACGGGTGCCAGCCGCGGGGCCGGACGTGCTATCGCCCATACGCTGGGCGAGCGCGGCGCGACCGTTTACGTCACCGGCCGCACCACGCGTGGGAGCGCGGCGCCGGACGGCATGCCGGGAACCATCGACGACACCGCGGACGAAGTGACGGCGCTGGGCGGGCAGGGGATCGCGGTGCGCTGCGACCATTCCGTCGATGCCGACGTTCAGGCGCTGTTCGCGCGCGTCGCTGGCGAGCGGGGACGCGTGGACCTGCTGGTGAACAACGCGTGGAGCGGCTACGAGGGGCATGCCGCCGGGCTGCCGATGGACCCGTTCTGGACCCTTTCCGCCACGTACTGGGACAGCATGTTCACCACCGGCGTACGCGGCGCGCTGGTCGCCAGCAGCCTCGCGGCACCGATGATGGCCGCGGCGGGGCGCGGGCTGATCGTGAACACCATCGCGTGGCTGGAGGGCGGGTACCTGGGGCACCTGTACTACGACTTGGCCAAGGCCGCGCTGGTGCGGATGGCGTTCGGGATGGCGGCGGAGCTGCGGGAGCACGGCGTGGCCGCGGTGGCCCTGGCACCCGGATGGATGCGCACGGAGCGCGTCATGGCGGCGCACCAGCGCGGCGGGTTCGACCTGTCCGCTACCGAAACGCCCGCGTACCTGGGCCGCGCCGTCGCCGCGCTGGTCGAAGACGAGCAGGTGATGCGCTGGTCGGGGCAGGTGCTGGCCGTCGGGGCGCTGGCGCGCATGTACGGCTTCACCGACGTGGACGGCACCCAGCCGGAGGTGTTTCGCGTCGCGGCCTGAACGTTTCTCTTGTGCGGCGGGCGCTCCGGGCAGACTTTGGAGCTTCCACGCTCCCGCCCCCCCCCCCGCGCCCGACCGCCATGCCCACTCACACCCAGGTACTCTGCCCATCGTGCGGCACCCACATCCGCGGCGAGGACATGAACCTCGCCCAGATGGCGGCCCGCTGCCCCACCTGCGATGCCCTGCTGGACCTGCGCGGTCGGGCCCCATCCCTCGGTGCCCCCGGTGCGCCGGACCGGCCCGCGCCCATCGAGATGCCGCTGCCGAACGGCATCCAGGTGCAGAGCAACGCGCGCGAGCTGCGGCTGGTGCTGCGCTGGTTCAGCCCGGTGTACATCTTCCTGGCGGTGTTTTCCATATTCTGGATCGGGTTCCTGGTCATCTGGTATGCGATGGCCATCGACGGACCACTGATCTTTCAGCTCTTTCCCCTGCTTCACGTGGCCGCGGGCATCGGGTTGGCGTACGCGACCCTCGCGGGGTTCCTGAACCGCACCACCATCACGGTGGAGCGCGGGCACCTGAGCGTGCGCCATGGGCCCATTCCGTGGACCGGGAACCGCGAGCTGCCGGCCGACGCCCTGGAGCAGCTGTACTGCCAGGAGCACGTAACGCACAGCCGCAACGGCGGCACCACCATCCGCTACTCCGTGCAGGCGGTGGGCAAGGAGAGCCGCCGCAAGATCACGCTGGTATCTGGCCTCACGGACCGAGACCAGGCGCTGTTCATCGAAACCCAGGTCGAGCAGAAGCTGGGGATCACCGACCGGCGCGTCACCTCCGAAATGCGCCGCTGACCATCTGCCGCACATGCACACCATCGTCATCGCCGCCACCGCCACGCTTTCGGTGCCCCCGCAGGTGGCGTACGGCATCCTGATCGACTACCGCGAGGGGCACCCGAGCATCCTTCCCCGCCCGCACTTCGGCGAGTTGACCGTGGAGAGCGGCGGCACCGGGGCCGGCACCGTGTTCCGCGTGCAGACGCGCCAGGCCACGGGCATGCAGACGCTTCGCATGCGGGCCACGGAGCCGCAGCCCGGCCGGGTGCTGGTGGAGAGCGACCTGGATTCCGACCTGGTGACGACGTTCACGGTAGACCCGGTGGATGGCGGGAAGGGCTGCCGGGTGACGATCGAGACGAGGTGGACCCGTGGCGGGGTGCGTGGATGGATGGAGCGGGTGCTCCTGCCCCCGCTCGCCCGGCCCGTCTTCCTGCACGAGATGAAGAACCTGGAGGCGCTCGGCCGCGAACGGATGGCGGCCAAGGGCTGGTGAACCCCCGGCTGGACCAGCGGAGAGCCCCGACTGGGGCCGCGGGCGCTCCCAAAAGGCAGGTCGGAGCGCTTCGGAGAGGGCCGTGCGGGCCCCGGCTGCCCTCTCCCCCCGGCCCCCTCTCCCGCAAGCGGGAGAAGGGGAGAACTGCACCACTTCCGGGCGCCCGCCGGGCTTCGACCCACACCCAAGCAAGCCAGTCCGCGAAGGCGGACTTCGTGTGGTCGTTGCAGCGACTTCAGTCGCCCGTGCCGGAGACGGAGCGTTACCCCGGTCTTGCACCGACCCGGTGCGGGAGCTTCCGCGACTCGGAGATTCGTGTCGCTGCCGCGCCGAGGCTCAGTAGTGCCCCGAGCAAGATCCTTCGGCGCGCGAGCCGCGGCGTGCGGGTGAGGGTGGTGCGGTTGGGCCTCTGGATGACAGATGGCAGTGCCGCAGTCGGCCGCGGTGTAGCGGGTCAGGCCTGGGGGGTGTACATGGCGCCGGGCACCAGTCCGCCGCCCTCGATCACCTGCTGATCCCAGGGAAACACGATCAGCGAGCCGGTTTCCAGCGCGTGGAAATCCGGGCGGTAGCCGCCGGGGCGCACGAAGCTGGTGGCCGTCCGCACCGCCGCCGGTCCCACCTCGCGCACCGCGGCCAGCGCCAGGCGCAGCGTGTCGCCGCTGGTGCTGATCTCGTCCACGATCAGCACGCGGCGGCCGCGGGCGCTCACGGGGGTGGGCGACAGTACGCGCGGATAGGCGTGGGCCACGCGCCCATGCTCGCGGCGGGTGACCTTCATCGCCTCGAAATCGCACTGCAGCATCGTCGCCACCGTGGCCGCGGGCACCACCCCGGCAGTCGCGAGGCCGATCACCAGCTCCGGCTGGAAGTCCTGCGCCACCCGCACCGCCAGGGCGCGGCACAGCTCACCGAACAGCTCCCACGACAGATCGAACCAGCCGGAAAGGCCACCCGCGGGCGAATGCGCGGGATGAAGCACGGTCGGAACGGGCATGGAAAGCTCCGGGAGCCGGGTTCAGAAAGGGGCCGTGCACGTTACAAGATCCATTCCCTCCGTGAAAGCAAACATTTCGCGCGCGGTGGCGGGGCGCGGGCCCGGCGGATAGAATCCGGCACATGGCAGACGACCTTCGCGCCCGCGCCGACGAGCGGTTCGAGCGCGCGCTCCGCGAGACGGGCGCGCGAGACCCGCGCAACTTCTTCCGCGACCAGCTGCGCGACCTGCGGGCGCGCGACGGCGAGGCGTTTCAGCAGGCGCTCACCTACTTCAACCAGCGGCTTATCCCGGCCGTTGCCGACGACGCGTCGGACCCCATCGCCGAGTGGCTGGAGTACGGCCGCATGCTGGCGTCGCTCTCCATCCCCGGCCGCACGGTGCAGATCGACGGTACCGGCCGCTCGCGCGAGTACGTGCGACCGGTGCCGCTGGACGCGCTGGTGCTTCACCTGCCTTCCAACGCCGGCACGCCGGCCCTGGTCGTCGCCCTTCCCCCCAAGCTCACCCCCCACCAGCGAGCCGCCTTCGACCTGCTCGTCAAGCAGTCGAACGGGTCGTAGCCGGCTATCGAGACTTCGCTCGCGAACCGACGGGACTCGGCGCGCGGGCGGCGCCCCCCATCCCCAGCCCTTCCCCCGCAAACAGCGCGGGGGAAGGGAGCCAGTGTGGTGCGCTTGGGTGGGTCCGTCGACAGCTTCCGCCCTAGGAGCGGGTGAACCCGCCGCTGGTACTGCTGGAAAGCCCCGGCCCGGACCCCGTCGCGTCCCGGCCGGGGCTTCACCTGCACGCACACCGCACCCTCCGAGGCCGCATGGTGTCATCCCGATGGAGCGGCCATACGCAACCTGCGGCGACACCACACTTTGCAGCGACTGAGGGATCCGCCACACACCCCGCGCCCCACGCGTCGATGCCGCGGATGCACGATCACCTGTGGTCCCTCGGCGCCGCGGACAACCAAAGTGTGATGTGGGCTAAGCCTGCTGTGTATCCGCGGAGTGTGTGGCGGATTCCTCGGTCGCTGCCGGCCGGGATGTCGGGGCGGGTTTTGCGTGGCCGCTCCTCGGAATGACAGTCCAGGCCGAGTGCTTGGGGAGGCATTGCAGACGCTCGTAGTCCGGCGTACCCTCCGGGGTCAGTTCGACACTCGACTATTTCAGCACAGCGCAACGTGACCTCGTCGTCCATCGACTCCGACGCACACCCGCACCGCTGGCGCGCGCTGCTGCTGATCGCCTTTGCGGAATTGCTGGGGATGGGCGTGTGGTTCAGCGCCAGCGCGGCGTCGCCGCGGCTGCAGGAGCTGTGGGGGCTCTCGGCGTCGCAGACGGGATGGCTGACCGGGATTGTCCAGCTGGGGTTCGTGGCGGGGACTGCCTTGGCGGCGGTGCTGAACCTGGCGGACCTGCTCCCCAGCCGGTGGTACTTCGCCGCGAGCGCCGTCATGGCCGCCGCGGCGAACGCGGCGTTGGTGGTGGCGGATGGATACGGCACCGCCATGGTGCTGCGCTTTCTTGCGGGCGTGTTCCTGGCGGGCGTGTATCCTCCCGCGATGAAGATGGTTGCCACGTGGTTCCGCTCCGCCCGCGGCCTGGCGATCGGCACCGTCGTCGGGGCGCTCACCGTGGGCAAGGCCACGCCGTACCTGCTGCGCGCGTTTCCGTCGCTAGGGTGGCAGGAGGTGGTGCTGGCGGCATCGGCCGGGGCGTTCGCGGCCGCCGTGCTGGTGGGCGTGGGCTACCGCGAGGGGCCGTTTCCGTTCGCGCGGCGGCCGTTCGCGTGGGGCCTGATTGGGCAGGTGGCGCGCGACCGCCCCGTGCGCCTGGCCATCTACGGCTACCTGGGCCACATGTTCGAACTGTACGCCGCATGGACGTTCGTCAGCGTGTTCTTCGAGGACTTCTTTGTTTCGCGCGGATACTCCGATGTCGCGGGGCAGGCGCGGGCGGGCGTGGTTGCGTTCGCGATGATCGGGGCGGGAGGTGCGGGCTCGGTGCTGGCGGGCCGGTGGGCGGACCGGCTGGGGCGCGAGCGGATCACCATCTGGGCGATGGCGGTCAGCGGGTGCTGCGCATTGGCGATGGGATGGCTCCTGCGTGCGCCCGCATGGCTGGCCGTGGCCGTCGCGGTGGTCTGGGGATTCGCCGTCGTGGCGGATTCCGCCCAGTTCAGCGCGCTGGTCACCGAACTGGCGCCGGCGCACGCGGTGGGAACGGCGCTCACGCTGCAAACGGCGATCGGGTTCCTGCTGACGTCGTTCTCCATCGCCGCCGTCCCGCACCTGCGTGACGCGGGTGGATGGCCGCTGGCCTTCGGACTGATGGCAGTCGGACCCGCGCTGGGCATCGTGGCGATGCGTCGGCTGGTGGCGTCCCGCCCATGATCCTTCACCTGTGCCACTTCGAGCGGCCCCGGCCGGTCCTGCCGCGCGCCTTCCGCCGTTGTCCTACGATGCGTCTGCGCATCGATGGCAGCCCGGCGCGATGGAGCATGTTACGCGCATCATCGCCCCTACGAGAACTGCACCGTGAGCGATCACCCGCCTATTCAAAATGATTGACAGAGGCATAATGAATGCATATTGTTCTCGCACATCATCCCCGAGGAGCTACGGCTTCTCGGGCCCCCCGGGGCTACGGTCCCGGGGGTTTTTTTTGTTCGGCCGCACCAGTACAGGAGTGCTGACATGCGGGTGGCGTTCGTCGTGGACGGCTTCAATCTGTACCACTCCATCAGGGACGCGGAAAAACTTGTGGCAGCGCGCCCCCAGCGCTGGCTGGACCTGAGTGCGCTCTGCTCGTCCTACCTTCAGGTGTTCGGGCGCACTGCCACGATGGAAGGCATCTACTACTTCTCTGCCATTGCCAAGCACCTCGCGGCATCCAAGCCGGACATCGAGTTGCGTCACCAGGCGTATATCGACGCACTCAAGAGCACTGGGGTGCACGTGACACTTGCGAACTTCAAAGCACGGGAGAAGTTCGTTCCGCTCAAGTACTGTCGATTCCGTATAGGCCGCTGGAAGAGGCGGCTACGCGTGCCGATACCCCGGTGTAGCCTGAGTTACATCAAAGCGGAGGAGAAGGAAACAGATGTCGCGATCGCGTCGAAGCTGTTCGAACTCCTTCATCGGCAGACGGCCGATGCGGTTGTCTTGATCAGCGGAGATACCGATCTGCTTCCGGCGATTCGGACAGGCCGGGCGCTGTTTCCGGGCGCTGAGATCGCGTTGATGTTCCCCTACAACCGGCACAACGCAGAACTGAAGAGGGCTGTAGCCAAATCGTTCAAGATCTCGAAGGAGCAGTACGCAAAGTATCAGCTTCCAAATCCTGTTGTCCTTCCGTCCGGGCACGCCATCAGGAAACCGCCCACCTGGTAGTGGCACGAAGCACAGTCTACGGCCCGCGCGATTGCTCGCGCGGGCCGTTCCGTGCTCGGGGCCGTGATCACGCCTGCGGGTTGGCCGCGGCGCTCGCCCGGGCGATGTAGGCGCCCATCTCGCGCATGGGGCCCACGTCCATCCCCCTCACCGACTCCTCGTTCTGGTACAGGTTGTTCAGGCTGCGGGCGATCCCGGGATCGCCGCCGGTGAACTCCCGCACCAGTCCCGTCCACCGCCGCGCCAGCTCCTGCACGCGCGGGTCCGACGGGTCGGTGCCGCGATCCATCTCGGCGCGCACCTCGGCCATCAGGCGCGGCCACTCGGCCTCGACCTCCGCAATGCGCCCCTCCCCCACCTGCTCACGGCGGGCGGCAAGCTGGTCCAGCTGCTCGGGCGTGTAGTACTTGTCGAACATCGTAGTCTCCTCGATCAGGTGTATCAGTTCGTCGGCGGAAACGTGCTCCGCCTTTCCGAGTCCGGCCGCCACCGCGTCCAGCCTTTCGACCAGCCGCTGCTGCGTCCGGATCTGCTGCCGCAGGCGATCGGCGTGCATCCGCACGATCTGGATGGGCGTGAGCTCGCGCCCGCTCAGCACGCCGCGGATGTCGTCCAGCGCGAACCCCAGGCTGCGCAGCGAAACGATCTGCTGAAGCCGCTGCACGTCGCCCTCCGAGTACATCCGGTGCCCCGCCGCCGTCCGGTGCGACGGCGAAAGCAGCCTGACCTCGTCGTAATGGTGAAGTGTGCGCACCGTCAGCCCGGTCGCCTTCGCCAGCTCGCCTACCTTCCAGGTCCGCATCCGTCCCTTCCTTTCGTCAGCTTTCGTGGCCACCGCAGAATGGTAAACCCTCACGTAGCGTGAGGTGCAAGGGCCTTGTTCGTGGGAGTTCGCGAGAGCGGCTGAAGGCGAGGTTCGACCCGCATCGGCGCATGCCTCGGGAGCCCCCTCCCCCCGGCCCCCGTCCCCCGCTTCGCAGGGGAGGGGGAGACCTGAACGGCGCTTCGAATGGCCCGGCGCAGTCGACCACGCGTGCAGTCCGCGAAGGCGGACTTCGGGCCGTTGTTGCCGCGACTTCCGTCGCCCCAGCGAGGCCGAAGCCCCGAACGCTGGTCTCGCCATTGGGAAGCGGAACCGCGCCTGCGACGGTCCCGGACGCACGAAAGCCGGCCCATCGCAGGCCGGCTTTCGTCCCCACACACGCTACTCCGCGTCGCCGAAGTCCAGCTTCTGCGGGCGCATCTGGCAGTGCTCGCCGCAGCCGAACTTGTAGCGGTTGCGCGCGAACCACCGGTAGAAGCGGCCGAACACGTTGCCGAAACCCGGCACCTTGAACGCCCAGCCAAACGTCAATCCGTACGGGAGGATCTTTAGCAGCTGCTCGATGGCTTCGCCGCCCTGCCACGTCTTTCCGCCGGGCCCGATCAGCTGCACCGCCTCGGCGTAAGCCGTCGCGGGAATCCAGGGGAAGCGGCTGAGCACGGTGGTGTTCTGGAACGGAATCACCTCCAGCTCGTCGCCCGTGTCCCACTTGTTCAGCAACTTCACCAGACGGCCGCACACCTTGCACTGGCCGTCGTACACCACCGTGTAGGGGCGGCCCGCGGCGGCCGCCATCGCCTGTACGTCGCCGAAGCGAAAGTGCACCACGGGAATGGTGTTCATGCCTTGACCTCCGTCGACAGCTTCGGCGGCATCTCCAGCGTCTTCTTCACCGTGCACAGCCCGGCGGCACGCGTCGCCACGTTCCGGCGCTCCGGCGGAAGCGAGGGCCAGTCCAGCACCACGCTCATCTCGCCCACGCGGTGCGGCTCCTCGGCGAAGCTCCACCCCACCTCCACCGCCAGGTCGTCCACGTTCAGCTTGGCGTTGGTTCCCCACGACGCCACCACCGAGTAGGTGCACGTCGCCAGGCTGCTGGCCAGCATGTGGAAGGGCGAGTATTGCATCGCCGCGCTTTCCGCCTCGATGGACATCGGCCCGCCCCCGCCTTCCAGCCGAATGCGGTCGTCGGAAAGGAGGATGATCTTCACGTCTCTCCGTCGCGTTCGTGAATGCTCATTCGCTAGTCACCCCTTGATCAGGGACTCGGCGCCGTCGATCCAGATTTCCGTGCCGGTGATGTGGTCCGACAGGTCCGACGCCAGGAACAGCACCAGCTGCGCCACCTGCTCGGCCTTGCCAGGGGCGCGCTCCAGCGGCTGGTTGCCCTCCGGGAACTCCACCGGAATCTGCACCTCGTCCAGGTTGCGCCGCTCGGTATTGTCGTCGATGCTGCTTTCGATGGCACCCGGGCAGATCACGTTCACGCGTACCTTGAACGGGGCCAGCTCCAGCGCCACCATCTTGGTGAACGCCACCTGTCCCGCCTTGGACGACGAGTACGCCGTCGCGCCCGTGTTGCTGAAGATGCGTGTGCCGTTGATGGACGCGTTCACGATCACCGAACCACCCTTCTTCTTCAGGTGCGGCGCCGCGTACTTCACCGTCAAAAAGGTGCCCTTGAGGTTGATGGACAGCGTGTTGTCCCACTCCTCCGGCTCCAGCTCCTCTATGGGTGCCCACACGCCGTTGACACCCGCGTTGGCGAAGACGATGTCCAACTGGCCCCAGCGGTCGACGACCTCCTTGATCGCCGCCTGCATCTCGTCTGGCTTCGAGATGTCGGCGCAGACGGGAATGGCCTCGCCGCCGCCGCGGGTGATCTCGGCGACGACAGGGTCCAGGTTCTCGCGGTGGCGGCCCAGGATGGCCACCTTGGCGCCCTGCTGCGCGAACAGCAGCGCGGTCGCCTTTCCGATGCCTTCGCCGCCGCCGGTGATCAGCGCGACCTTGTTCTCCAGCTGCATGACCAAACCCCGCAGAAATAGGGAATAGGATCCGATGTCGTCCACTCAGCTCAGCGGGAAGTGTTCCACCGCTTCGTATCGCGCGGGTCCGCCGCCCAGGTGGCTCTGGTAGATGACGATCTCGCGCACGGGCATCTCCAGCTCCAGCGCGGGGACGGACTCCACCAGGCGGCCCACGTCGCGGTTGGGCTGAATGCGGCTGAGCGTCAGGTGCGGGCGATACGGCTTCTCCTCCGCCGCGTAGCCGTGGGTCCGCGCCGCCTGCTCCGCGATGCGCGCCAGTTCCTGCAGCCGCTCCACGCCCTCCGTGATGCCCATCCACACCACCCGCGCGCTCCGGGGCCGCGGAAACGCGCCCAGCCCGCCGAAGCGGATCGCGAACGAGCCGCCCAGCTCCGCCGCGGCGAGCGCGTCCGCCATCCCGCGCCGCTGCGCCGCCGTGCTGGTTCCCAGGAAGCGCAGCGTCAGGTGCCAGTTGTTCGCGGCCACCGGCCGCCCGGGCAGCCCCTCCGGCGCCGCGGTCCGCAGGTGAGCCGCCACGGCGCGCCGCGCCTCGTCCGTCATCGGCACGGCGACGAACAGCCGCGCGTTTCCATCACCCGCCATCGTCTGCCCGTTCAGGTGTTCGCCATCTCCGCCAGCCGCGCCGCGTCCAGCACGGTGAGCGAGCCGCGGGGCTCGGCGCGGATCACGCCCTGGTCGCGCAGGGAGCGCAGGGTGCGGACCACCACCTCTCGCACCGTGCCCAGCTCCTCCGCCACCTGCGCCTGCGTTCTGCCCAGGGGAAAGGTGTCGCGCCCCGCGCGCTCCCGCCGCGCGAGCAGGTAGCCGGCCAGGCGCGCCGTCACGCTTCGCGACGTGGCACCGTCCAGGCGGCCGATCAGCTGCCGCACCCGTCCCGCCAGCCGCCCCAGCAGCGCCAGGGCCAGTTCCGGGTCCTGGCGGATGGCGGCGAGCAGCCCGTCGCGCGTCACCGCCACGCAGGTGGTGCGCCCGGACGCGATGGCCGTCGCGGGATAGCGCTCCCCCGCGAACAGGGCCACGTCACCCAGCGTGCCGCCCGGCCCCTCCACGTGGATCACGTGCTGACGCCCGCCCACAGAGCGGACGACGCGCACCTCGCCCTCCAGCACCACGAAGAAACCGCGGGGCTCCGCGCCCGCGCTCCACAGCACCTCGCCCGGCGCGAAGCTTCGCGTGGTGGAGCGCGCCGCCAGTTCGCGGCGGGCGGCGTCGTTCAACCCGGCGAGGAGGGGAATGCCGAGGAGCGCGTCGGGATCGATCATCGGGTGTGACCCAGGTTCCTTCGCGGGGGCGCCGCCTCCGGTAGCGTGAATGAGCGGCAAACGCGCCGCCCCGAACCGACATCATCCGAACAGGAGATATCACGATGCGCATCATCCCCCTCGCTCTCGCCATCGCCCTCGCGGTCTCCGCGGTCTCCGCGGCCGCCTGCGCCCAGCATACGCCGCGGAGCCACGCTGCCCACCATCCGCCCGTGCAGACTGCGGACAGCGGGATCGCCGCGCTGCAGAACCGGGGCGCGCAGGCGATGGGCGTGGACCAGTACACGTCCACCCACCGCTTCGACTCGCTCGTGGACGGCGGGCGGATCGAGCTCCAGCGCGGCGCGGACGACCCCGAGGGCGTGGCGGCCATCCGCGCGCACCTCGCGTCCATCGCGCAGGCGTTCGCCGCGGGCGACTTCCGCACGCCGGGGTTCGTGCACGCCGGTACCGTGCCGGGCACGGAGGTGATGGCCGCGCGCCGCGCATCCATCCGCTACACCTACCGCGACCTGCCGCGCGGCGGGGAGGTGCGCATCACCACGGCCGACGCGGAGGCGCTGCGGGCCATCCACGCCTTCCTGGCCTTTCAGCGCGGCGACCACCGGGCGGCCGGCGAGGTGCACTCGCATCTCTGAAAGGAATCCGGCCGGGGCCCCGGCGACGTATCTCTCTATGTCATCGGGGGACCCCGGCCGGCGTCTTGCGCGGGGGAACCTTGCACGTACCCTGGAGTTACAGGTGCGTGGGCCGGACGCACCCGGCCCCTCCGTCGAGAGAAGAAGGCGCAGCAGATGCTCATTCGAAAGCCCGAGATCCCGTCGTCCGAGATCACCCCGGAAGCGACGTACCTGAACCGCCGCCAGTTCTTCGGCGCGGCGGCGGGGGCGCTGGCCGCAAGCGCGCTTCCCACGTCGCTGGCCGCGTGCACCATGGACGACGCGGAGGCGGCGCAGCGCGACGAGCCCAACTCGTACGAAGACATTACCTCGTACAACAACTTCTACGAGTTCGGCACCGACAAGAGCGACCCGGCGCGCCTGGCCGCGCGCACGCTGCGCACCCGCCCGTGGACGGTGGAGGTCGGCGGCCTGTGCGACCGCCCGGGGCGCTACGCCTTCGACGACCTGGTTCGCCCGCACCAGAAGGTGGACCGCACCTACCGGCTGCGCTGCGTGGAGGCGTGGTCCATGGTCATCCCCTGGCGCGGCATTCCCCTGCGCGACGTGCTGGCCCGCGCGCGGCCGCGACCCGGCGCGCGCTTCGTGGAGTTCACTACGCTGCTGGACCCGGCGCAGATGCCCGGACAGCGACGGAGCGTGCTGGACTGGCCGTACCTGGAGGGGCTGCGGATGGACGAGGCGATGCATCCCCTGACGCTGCTGGCGACGGGACTGTACGGCCGCGACCTGCCGGCCCAGAACGGCGCGCCCCTGCGGCTGGTGGTGCCGTGGAAGTACGGCTTCAAGTCCATCAAGTCCATCGTGCGCATCCGCTTCACCGACCGGATGCCGGCCACCAGCTGGGCCCGCTCGGCGCCCACGGAGTACGGGTTCTACGCCAACGTGAACCCGGCGGTGGACCATCCCCGGTGGACGCAGGCCCGCGAGCGGCGCATCGGCGAGTGGCGCAAGCGGGCCACGCTCCCCTTCAACGGCTACCCCGAGGTCGCCAGCCTGTACCGCGGGATGGACCTGCGGCGCAACTTCTAGCCGTGGCCGCCCCCGCGCCCTGGCAGCTGCAAGCCGCACGCTGGATCCGCCCGGCCGCGTGGGTCGCCGGCCTGGTGCCGCTGGCGCTGATCGTCGCGGCGGGGTTCACCGGCGGCCTGGGCGCCGAGCCCATCGAAGAGGTCACCCACCGCACCGGCTTCGCCACCCTCCTGATGCTGATGCTGACGCTGGCCATCTCCCCCGTCCGGCGGTGGACGGGGTGGAACTGGCTGGCCTCCGCGCGGCGGACGCTGGGGCTGTGCGCATTCCTGTACGTGTGCCTCCATCTCGTCATCTACCTGGTGGACCAGGGCTTCTCCGTCGGCTTCATCGTCGAGGACGTGGTGGAGCACCCGTACGTGACGGTGGGCTTCGCGGCGTTCCTGCTGCTGGTGCCCCTGGCGCTCACGTCCACCAAGGCGTCCATCCGCCGGCTGGGAAAGAGGTGGCAGAAACTCCATCGGCTGGTGTATCTTGCTACGGGGCTCGGCGTGCTGCACTTCCTGTGGCTGGTAAAGAAGGATTTGCGCGACCCGCTGATCTTCGCCGCCGTGTTCGCCGTGCTGATGCTGGCGCGGCTGGCGCCCAGGCTCGTGGCGGCCCGCCGCCGTCCGGCGCCCCGCGAAACACGCGGCCCCGTTCATCCGTAGGCCCGGAAAAGCCTCGTTCCCGGAGTACCAGGCATGACCTCAGAACTCGCGCAGGTGATCGTGATGTGCACGGTGGCGCTCACCACCGGTGCCGTGCTCATCCTTCGGCCCATCGCCCTGCGGCTGGGCTCGTTCCTGGACGCCAAGACGGCGGCCACCCTCAAGGGCACCCCCGAGGCCGAGCTCACCCGCATCCGCGAAGTGCTTTCCAGCATCGACGGGCGGCTGGACCAGATCGAGGAGCGCCAGGACTTTGCCGAGGCGCTGCTTTCGGCGGCGGACGGCAAGCTGCTGTCGGCCCCGGCGCCCATCCGCGCGCAGGAGCGCAACTGAGGGCGGCCACGGCCGGTGGCACGACGGCGGGGCCCCGGCGCGGGGCCCCGCCCTTTTTTTGCCGCCGGGAGGTTCCACGCGGCCCCCGTGTCCACTATCTTATGTTTCCTTCCTTTTGCGCCCGTAGATGACGATGCCCGTGGGGGTTGCGCCCGCCCCCATCGCGACGCGCCGGGCTCCGCGCCCGGGCGGACGCCGCCGCACGCTGCTGTACCTTCACGAGCTCAGGGCCCTGCTGCGCATCGCGGGGCCGATCATCGTGAGCCAGCTGGGCGCCATCGCCATGAACACCACCGACACCATCATGGTGGGGCCGCTGGGCGCGGGTCCCCTGGCGGCGGCGGGGCTGGGCAACGCGCTGTTCATGGCCGTCATGATCATGTGCACGGGCACGCTGATGGGCATGTCGCCCCTGGTCAGCCAGGCCTTCGGGGCGGGCGACCGGGCGGAGTGCCGCCGGGTGCTGGTGCAGGGGCTGTGGCTGGCCGCGCTGCTGTCGCTGCCCATGACGCTGTTCTGCCTGTTCGGCCAGCCGATCGCGCGGGCGCTGGACCAGCCGCCCGAGGTGTCGCGAATGGCCGGGGGCTACCTGACGGCGCTGGCCTGGGGGGTGCCGCCCATGCTGCTGTTCATGGCCTTTCGCCAGTACCTGGACGGCATGGGCTTCACCCGCCCGGCGATGACCATGACCTTTCTGGGCGTGGCGCTGAACGTGGCGGGCAACCTGGTGCTGGTGTACGGCGTCCAACTTTCCGTCCCCCTCTTCGGCGCGGTGCGCGTTCCGGCGTACGGCCTGGTGGGCTCGGGATGGGCGACGACGATCGTGCGCTGGGCGATGTTCGTGGCGATGGCGTGGTACGTAATGCGCCGCCGCGACCTGGCGCCGTTCTCCGGTGTGGGGCTGGCGCCCGTGTCCGCCCAGCTGCGGCGGATGACGGGCATCGGCCTGCCCATCGGCGGGCAGCTGACCGCCGAGGTGGGGGTGTTCGCCTTCGCGGTGGTGATGATGGGGTGGCTGAGCCCCACGGCGCAGGCGGCGCACCAGGTGACCATCAACATCGCGTCGGCCACCTTCATGGTGGCCATGGGCACCAGCCTGGCGGGCTCCATCCGGGTGGGCCAGCACGTGGGCGCCGGCAGCCGCCGGGGCGTGCAGCGAAGCACGCTGACCACCTACGCCGTGGTCACGGCGTTCATGATGGTGTGCGTGCTGCTGTTCCTGGGTGCGCCGCGGTGGCTGCTGGGGCTGTTCACGAACGATCCGCAGATCGTGAGCATCGGCGTGGGGCTGCTGACGATGGCGGCGCTCTTCCAGGTGTTCGACGGCGCGCAGGTGGCCGGCCTGTGCGCGCTGCGCGGCGCGTCGGACACGCGGGTGCCGCTGTGGATCACCATTTTGGGCTACTGGGTGATCGGCGCGCCGGTGGCGTACCTGCTGGGGTTCCACACGAGCATGGGGCCGCGGGGGATCTGGGCGGGGCTGGTGGTGTCGCTGGGGATCGTGGCGGTGATGCTGGCCTTCCGCGTCCGCCGCGTGATGTGGGGGCCTCCACCGGCCCGAAGCTGAGGCTCCGGCCTGTCATCCTTGACTCCCAGGCGCACCGCGCCGGTACACCCCGGAGTCGAGGCGTGAGTGGGGAGGTCCGGTGCTCGGCCGGCGCCCCCCATCCCCAACCCTTCCCCCGCAAACTGCGCGGGGGAAGGGAGCCAGTCGAGTGCGCGAGGCCAGCCGGAGCGCAATCGAATTCTCCTCTCCCCCATGGGGTTTATGGGGGAGAGGCCGGGAGAGGGGGGCGGCCGCGGCATGCACTGGCACCCGTCGAACCCCGACTCGAATTTCTCCCGATCGAAATCCCTTCCCGCAATCCGCGGTTCCCGCACGGTATCCCGCCTGATGAAATCCCTTTCCTCCTCGTTCAAACCTTTGGGGTGGCCCCCGCATCATACGGGTGTCAGGAAAACGGAACACCCCTTCACCGCTCGTCTCGATGGCGACCATGCTGGCTGAAAACCCTCCCGCGGTTCAGGGGACCGCCGTAGCGGACCTTACGGTCCGCCGCGCCCAGGAGGGCGACGCCACCGCCTTCGAGCAGCTGTACCGCGACAACGCCGGGCGCATCTACGCCCTGTGCCTGCGCATGAGCGGCGACAGCACCAAGGCCCAGGAGCTCACCCAGGACGTGTTCGTCCGCGCCTGGGAAAAGCTGGGGACGTTTCAGGGCGGCAGCGCGTTCAGCACCTGGCTTCACCGCCTGGCCGTGAACGTGGTGCTGGGCGACCGGCGGAGCGAAGGGGTGCGGGTGCACCGCATCTACAGCACCGACGAGCCCGAGAAGTTCGACAGGCCCGCCCGGGACTCCGACCCGGGCACCGTGATGGACCTGGAGCGCGCCATCGGGCAGCTCCCCCCCGGGGCCAGGGCCGTGTTCGTCCTCCACGACGTGGAGGGCTACCGGCACGAGGAGATCGCAACCATGCAGGGAACCGCCGTAGGAACGTGCAAGGCGCAGCTTCACCGCGCCCGCCGGCTCCTGAGGGAGGCACTGGGACGATGACACACGAACGTACGCTGGAACTGCTGGACGAGTACGTCGAGGGCACGCTGCCGACCCACGACGAGCGCGGCGTCCGCCGCCACCTGATGCAGTGCGACGACTGCCGCGCCGAAGAGCGCGAGCTGCGCACCCTGCTGGACGAGGCCGCCGCGCTGCCGGCCGAGATCCAGCCGCCGGTGGAGCTGTGGGAGGGCATCGCCGCCCGCCTGGAGCCCCGCTCGGCCACGGTGGCCCTGGCACCGGAAATCCCCGTGATCGGCCCGCGGCCAATGCGGCAGATTCCCTGGTGGATGCAGGCCGCCGCCGCCATCGCCCTGGTGGTCACCACCTCGGTGGTCACGCTGCAGATCGACCGCGCCGGGCCCGCGCAGGTGGCCGCCGTGCAGCAGCAGCCCGCGGCGCAGCAGGCCGCGGCGCCCGCCGCCCGCACCGCGCTGGCCGCGTTCCACCCCGCGGAGCAGGAGTACCAGCGCGCCATCGGCGACCTGGAGCAGATGCTCGGCCAGCACAGGAACAAGCTGGCGCCCCAGACGGTGGCCACGCTCGAGGCCAACCTGAAGGTGATCGACAAGGCCATCCAGGAGTCGCGCGCGGCCCTGGCCGCCGACCCCAACAGCCGGGAGCTCGCCACGATGCTCTCGCAATCCTACGACGCCAAGCTGGACGTGCTTCAGCGCGCGGTTTCGCTCTGAGTGCCGTCCGGAGGAAGAATAGACCGATGACGACCGGGACGATGAGGATGATGATGGGCGCGGCGGCCGCCGCCGCGCTGGCGGCGGCGCACCCCGCAGAGGCGCAGCGCCAGGTGAACGAGCGCCAGGCCACGGGCGCCACGGGAATGGTGGAGATCACCGTTCCGGCCGGGGCGGTGCGCGTTACCGGGTGGAGCCGCAACGAGGTGCAGGTGACGGGGCACCTCAGCCGCTCTACGGACCGCGTGCAGATCAGCGGTGGGCGCGGGTCGATGGAGGTGGAGGTGGTCAGCGGAAGCGGCCGCCCCGGGAACGCCACGCTCACGGTGCACGTTCCCGCGGGCAAGTCGGTAGAAGTGCAGACCAGCGGCGGCCCCGTGCACGTCACCGGCATCACCGGCGACGTCGAGGCGGTGAACCGCGGTGGGCCCCTGACGGTGGAAGGAAGCCCGCGCGACGTGGAGCTGACCTCCACCGGCGGCCCGGTGACGGTGAACGCCACCGCCCGCAGCGTGTCGGTGAACTCCACCGGCGGCCCGGTGACCATCGGCGGCACGGTGCGAGGCCTGGCCGAGGTCAACGCCATGTCGGGGCCGGTCACCGTTACGGCGGCCGCCGAGCGGGTGGAGATCAACGCCCTCAGCGGCCCCGTGCGCATCACCAACGCCGGCGGACCGGTCGAGGTGGCGTCGGTCAGCGGTCCGGTGTACCTGGCCGGACGCCGCCTGTCGGGCTCCATCGAGAACGTGTCGGGGGGCGTGGTGGTGGAGGGGACGCTGGGCGGCGGGCTGAGCGTGGAAAGCCACAGCGGCGACGTGGAGCTTCGGCTTCCCGCCGGCACCGCCGCCGACGTCGACGTCACCACCTACAGCGGCGGATTCCGCTCGGACTTCGGCGCGGGGCGGCGCGACGGCAACGAGCGGCACCTGCGCCTGGGCCGCGGCGGCATGGAACTCAGCATCACCACGTTCAGCGGCAACGTGAAACTCACCCGGCGGTAGGCGCGTACGCCGGTCCACTGCTTCTGAACCCCTTTCTCCCGAAGGACCTGGGATGATCATTACCCTGCTCCTGGCCGGCGCGGCCCTGCTTGGGCCCGCCGCCGCCGACACCACCCCCGCCAAAACCGTGGGCGCCCACCGGCTGGCCGCCGGACAGGCGCCGGCGGTCGATGGGCGCCTGGACGACGCCGTGTGGGCGGGCGTGCCCGTCGCCAGCGACTTCGTGCAGCAGTACCCCAACCCGTCGCAGCCCTCGTCGCAGCGCACCGAGGCCCGGGTGGCCTACGACGACCAGGCGGTGTACGTGGCCATCCGCGCCTGGGACACCGCGCCCGACAGCATCGCGGCGCAGCTGGCCCGGCGCGACGCGAGCGGCATCTACAGCGACTGGCTGCACGTGATGTTCGACAGCTACCACGACCGTCGCTCGGCCTACCGCTTCGCCGTGAACCCGCGGGGCGTCAAGAAGGACGTCTTCCACTTCGACGACGGCAGCGAAGACCTGGGGTGGGACGCGGTGTGGGACGTGGAGGTGTCGGTGGATTCGGCCGGGTGGAGCGCGGAGTTCCGCATTCCCCTCTCGCAGCTTCGCTTCCGCGCGTCGGACGCGGGGCAGAGCTGGGGACTGAACGTGTCGCGCGACCTGGCCCGCAAGGAAGAGCGCTCGTGGTGGTCGCCCATGCTTCCCGACCAGCCGGGCTTCGTGTCGCGCATCGGCACGCTGACGGGCATTTCGGGGCTGCGCCCGCCGCGCCGGCTGGAGGTGCTTCCCTACACCGTTGCGAGCGTCACCAGCGCGTCCAGCTACGGCCGCGAGGGCGACCCGTTCTTCCGTGAGAACGCCCCGTTCGCCTCGGCGGGCGCCGACATCAAGTACGGGCTTTCGAGCAACCTTACGCTCACGGCCACCATCAACCCCGATTTCGGGCAGGTGGAGGCCGACCCCTCGGAGGTGAACCTTTCGGCGTTCGAAAGCTTCTTCTCGGAAAAGCGCCCCTTCTTCGTGGAGGGCATCGACATCTTCCGCTTCGGGCTGGGGCTGGGCGACGACGAGAGCGAAACGCTCTTCTACTCGCGCCGCATCGGCCGCCAGCCGCAGCGCGGGCTGTCGGCGGACGACGACCAGCCATACGTGGACGCGCCGCAGCAGACCACCATTCTGGGCGCGGCCAAGCTGACGGGAAAGCTCGGCGACGACCTGTCTGTCGGCGTGCTGGGCGCGCTGACCGCCGAGGAGCAGGCGCGCTTCGTCACCTCGGCCGAGCCGGGCGAGGTGCAGCGCGCCACCAGCGAGCCCATGAGCGGCTACGGCATGGTGCGGCTGCGGCGCGACTTCAACCAGGGGCGCAGCGCCTTCGGGGGCGTGGTGACGGGCACCTACCGCGACCTGAGCGACGACGCGCTGCTCTTTCTTCCCTCCTCCGCCTTCTCGGGCGGGCTGGACTTCCGCCACCGCTTCGGCGGCGGCGACTGGGAAACGAACGGCTGGGCGATCCTCACCCGGGTGAACGGCGACACGCTGGCCATCCAGCGCCTGCAGCAAGCATCCGCGCGCTACTACCAGCGCCCGGGCGCGGACCACGTCGACGTGCAGCGCGACCTTACCGCGCTCACGGGCAACGGCGCCAGCTTTCACGTCGGCAAGATCGCCGGCCGGTACCGCGGCGGCCTGCTGGGGCTGTACCGCTCGCCCGGCATGGAGGTGAACGACCTGGGCTTCCTGCGCGAGGCCGACCAGGTGGTGGGCGCCGGGTACGGCCGCTGGTACCAGAACACGCCCCAGGGCGCGTTTCGCAACTGGAACCTGGGGTGGAACCTGTTCTCGGGATGGACCACCGGCAACGAGCGGATGTTCACCGGCGCGAACATCAACGGCAGCTACACGCTCAACAACCTGTGGGGCGGCCACGGCAGCGTGGGCCGCAACCACGGCGGGATGAACGTGCGCGGACTGCGCGGCGGCCCCGCGCTGGTGGACGAGGGGGCGTGGATGGCATCGGCGAGCCTGCGCACCGATAGCCGCCGCCGCATCTCGTACAGCGCCGCGGCCGGCTTCTACAACGAGGACGACACCGGGATGAGCCACCGCTGGGTGGAAACCTCCATCAACGCGCGCCCCTCCAGCCGGGTGACCGTTTCGCTTTCGCCGTCGTGGTCCAGGGCGAACGACCAGGTGCAGTACATCACCCAGGAGGAGTCCGGCCGCTACGTGTTCGGGCAGCTGGACCAGACCACCGTCGCCGTCACCACGCGGCTGAACTACACCTTCAGCCCCGACCTTACGCTGCAGCTGTACGCACAGCCGTTCGTGAGCGCGGGCGACTACGGCGCGTTCCTGCAGGTGGCCGACCCCGCGGCGGCGGACTTCCGCGAGCGGTTCGAACCGGGCGCGGCGCCGGATGACAACCCCGAGTTCAACGTGCAGGCGTTCCGCAGCAACGCGGTGCTGCGCTGGGAGTACCGGCCGGGAAGCACGCTGTTCGTGGTGTGGAGCCAGGGGCGCGAGAACTTCGTGAACGACGGCAGCTTTGGGCTGACGCGCGACTTCGGCCGGCTGTTCGGCACGGACGAGAACATGCCCGTTCCCGCGACCAACGTGCTGATGATCAAGCTGAACTACTGGCTGAACCTGTGACCGGAGCGTTTGGGATGATGGCGATTGCACGTGTTCGCCCGCTGGTGCTGGCCCTGGCCCTCGTGGCCGGGGCGGTGCTCCCCGCCGGGGCCCAGCGCTTCGTCCTGGGCGGCAGCGCCACCGTGTACAACCTGGCGGGCGAGGTGACGGTGGCGCCCGGCACGGGGAGCCAGGTGGTGGTGGAGGTCACGCGGGCCGGCGACGACGCCTGGCAGCTGCGGGTGAACCATTCCGGGGGCACGCTGCGCGTGGTGTTTCCCGGCGAGCGCGTCGTGTATGCGCGGATGGGCCGCAACAGCCGCACGCAGCTGCGCGTGGCGTCCGACGGCTCGTTCGGGGGCGGCCTCCGCTCGCGCCAGGTGACGGTCGCCGGCTCCGGCCGCGGCACCCGCGCCTGGGCCGACGTGCGGGTCCTGGTTCCCGCGGGGCGATCCGTGTCGGTGCACCAGGGGGTGGGCCGCGTGTCCGTCACCAACGTGGACGGACGCGTGCAGGTGCATGGGTCGTCGGCCTCGGTGGCCACCTCCGGCACGCGCGGCGGCCTGCAGCTGAACACCGGTTCCGGCTCCATCCAGGTGCGCGGCGCCCAGGGCGACGTCACGGCCGACGCCGGGTCCGGCTCGGTGAGCGTCGACGGCGTCCGCGGCAGCCGCGTGCAGGTGGAAACCGGCAGCGGCCGGGTGACCGCCACCAACCTGCGCGCCGAGACCGTGGCAGTCGATGTGGGCTCGGGCGCCGTGAGCCTGTCGGGCATCCAGGCCCGCGACGTGTCGGTGGAAACGGGAAGCGGCAGCGTGCAGCTGGCGATGGCGTCCGACGCGCAGCGGGTGAGCGTCGACACGGGCTCGGGCTCGGTGACGCTGGGGCTTCCCGCCAGCTTCGGCGCCGAGCTGTACGTGGACACCGGCAGCGGCGGCATCAACGTGCAGGTGCCGGTCACCAACCGCCGCTCGTCGCGCTCGCGCCTCGAGGGGCGCATCGGCGACGGCAACGGCCGGGTAGAGATCGACACCGGCTCCGGCGGCGTCCGCATCCATCGAAACTGATCGATCAGGCGGTCGATCTCAAGAAGAGCCCGGCATTTGCGCCGGGCTCTTCTCGTTTCTCCTGTTTTCCGGGTTGCATCACGCAGAGGCGCAGAGACGCAGGAGAGACGGCGAAGCACTCGCTGTTCTCTCTCGGCGGCTCTGCGCCTGCGTGAGACCTCCTTTTCGGATCTTGCGGAGCGATTCTTGTTGGCAGCATGATCGCAGTGCGGGCGCGCACGTGATCGCGCCTCCAATCTCCCCTGAAACCTTGGATCGGCCGATGGCTCACACGCGCCGCGACTTTCTCGCTACCTCCGCCGCAATGACGCTGGGCGCCCTGCTCGGGCGGCCGCTCCACTCGCTCACCGCCCAGACGGTGCAGACTGCGCAGGCGGCGTTCACGCCCGTGCGCCGCAACGTGGGCACGTTCACCATGCGCGGCGGCACCGTGGGCTGGCTCGTGAACGCGCGCGGCGTCGCCGTGGTCGACACGCAGTTCCCCGCCGAGGCGCGGGCGCTACTCGCAGGGCTGCAGGAGCGGTCGCGCAACCGGGGTGTGGACGTGCTGATCAACACGCACCATCACGGGGACCACACGGGCGGCAACGGTGTGTTTCGTGGCGTCGCTCGGCGCGCCGTGGCGCACGGCATGGCCGACCAGCACATGCGCCGCGCTCCGCAGCCGCCACAGCAGGCGCAGCCCGCGCCGCAGCCCCCGGCGCAGCAGCCCTCCCCGCCGCAGCAGCCTCAGCCCGCTCCGCCGGAGCCGCTGTACCCGGACACCACCTTTACGCACAGCTGGTCCACCGAGGTGGGCGACGAGCGCATCGTCGCGCGGCATCACGGGCGTGCGCATACCAGTGGCGACGCGGTGATCACCTTCGAGCGCGCCAACGTGGTGCACATGGGCGACCTGGCATTTCATCGGCGCCATCCCGTCGTGGACCGCGCGGCCGGCGCTTCCATGCGCAACTGGGCGCGCGTACTGGAGCAGGTGGTGAACGCCCATGCGCCCGACACCATCTACATCTTCGGCCACGCGGGGCAGGGGCTGCCCGTCACCGGGAGTTCGGCCGAGCTGCTGCAGTTCCGGGACTACCTGGGCGCCGTGCTGGCGTTCGTGGAGCAGCACGTCGCGGCGGGACGCTCGCGCGACGAGATCCTGGCCATGCGCGCGCCGCTAGCCGGTTTCGAGGCGTGGGGACCGTTCGGCCAGGTGGGCCCGCGCGACGCCGTCAGCGTGGCCTATGAAGAGGTGACCACCGGCGCGTAGGCCGGCGGCCACGACGATTTTTTCGTCGTGCGTCACCTGGGTGCGGCCCCGGTCAGCGGTCCATGATGGGCAGGTAGGCGCGCCAGGGGCCGACCGCCTCGCGCTGCCGTTTGGCCATGACGCGCGCGATCTGGGCGAGGTGGCTGAGGTCGTGGGCTACCCAGGTGGCCAGCAGCTGGCCCAGCGTCACCCGGCCGAACTCGGGGTGCTCCCCCTCGCGCTCCAGGTCCTCCCGCGTCAGCGTCCACGAGGCGACGGTGGATAGGCTCTCCCGGCGCAGCACGGAAAATTCATCCAGGAGCATCGCGAGCGCCCGCGGGTCGCCCCGGGTTGCGGGTGCAACGCGATCGATGGCGGGAAGCGCCCTCGGTCCTCCGGGCTGCAGGATGCTCCGCGCGCGGGGGATCCAGTTCGCGCGCTCCTCGCCGGCCATGTGCTCCACCACCATGGCCGGGCTCCACGATCCCGGGCCTTCGGTGCCATCGGCCCATTCGAAGGGAAGGTCCAGCAGCAGCGCCCGCAGCACGCCGGGCGTGCGCTCCAGAACGGCGGTGTGCATGCTCAGGTCGGCGGCGGCCATCGTCTCTCCTCTCATCATGGTGACGCGGTACTCGGCGACTGGACCTCCGGGCTCAGGAGCCAGTCGTGCTCCCACAACCCGCCATGCCCATGCTGCCGCAGCACCGCGGCGATCTGTGCCCAGTGGCGGATTCCGTGGATGAATGTGTGCATCACCACGACGTGTGCCCGCGATTCGATCCGGCCTAGCTTGCGCGTGTCCGAGACCAGCACACGATCCAGGTCTTCAGGCGTGGCGTCGCGCAGGAACTGGTCGCGGATGGAGGCGGCCGTCCGATGGATGCTCCACAGCTCCGGTACCGTTCGATCGGGCAGCTGCTCGTATCCGCTCACGGCTTCGCCGGCCAGCCGCTGGGCATAGCGTAGCTCGACGGCGAAGATGTGCTTGATGAGGGTGCGCACCGTTCCGTCCGCGCCCGTTCCGAGCGGAAGATCCAGCACCTCGGCCGGCGCCGTCTGAAACCACTCCCGCCACCGCTCGGTTTCTCCATCGACGTACGCCGCGAGCACGCCAAGCTTCACACTCTTCGCAGCCATCCGCTCTCTCCCGTGCTGAGATGGGTTTCGCTCTCACGCGCAATTTCGGGAAATCGGAAATGTGCTGTCAATCTTGATTCCAAATCAATCAAACCCGGCGCACCCTGCTCGCCGATAAGGGTCGAGCGTGGACGCGGCCTAGCTGTGGCATCATGTGAACGAGGGAGCCGCACCTGTGCTTCCAGGTGCGGCTCCCTCGCGCGAATTATCCGGGACGCTCAGCTCACACGTCGTAGTGCTGCAACTCGTAGCGGTCCATCAGGTCCCACAGCTTTTCGGCGTACTCCGGGTCGGTGGCGTATACGCCTTCCAGGGCTGCGGCGAACTTGCGGGGTTCCTTCGTGTGCTTCATGGCCTCGGCGTAGATGGGAAGGCCGCTCTTGCTCCACTTGGCCGTGGCGATCAGCCGGGCGTGGTCTTCGCAGCTCTGCTCCATCGACTTGTACACACGGAACGCGGCGTTCACGGCGATCCGCTTGCCGCCGACGTACTCCGCCGTGGGCATGGTGACGGAGCCCTCGGGCCCCTTGCCCTTGATGCCGAAGAAGTTGAGCGCCTTCACCGACAGGCCGCTGCGTCCCCAGTTGCTCTCCAGCGCCGCCTGGGCGATGGTGATCGAGGCCGGAACGCCGGTCGCCTTCGCCGAAGCCTGCGCCGCGGGGGCGATCAGCCCGATGAAGATCTTGCGGAAGTCCTGCGGCTTCTGGTTCTCGGCGCTGAACGCCTCCTTGCGCGTGCGGTCCACGCCATTGGCGTCGAATGAGGCCAGCGCCGCGTCAAGCGACCGGAGCGTGTCCTTGCCCACCAGCCCGTCGGGCTTGATGCCGTGGCTGGCCTGGAAGTTCTCGACGGCCTGCTCGGTCTTGGGGCCGAACGTGCCGCGATACTTAGTGCTGTCGCCCAGCGCCACCTTCAGGTCGGCGTACTTGCCGCCCAGGTGGTTCAGCGCGTCCTGCACCTGGCCGGCGCCATCCACCTGCCCGCCCGTCGCGCGCAGCACGCCGCCGTTGCCGGCCGCGATCGCCTGCAGGCCGGCGTGCCCCGCCAGGAGCGCGTGCTTCAGCGGCGCCTTGGCCGGGCTGACCGCCTTCAGCGGCATCACGTGCACGTGGCCGGGCGCGTACTTGGCCCGGAGCGCGGCGTAGTCCAGGCGCATGATCCTGGCCGCGCCGCCCTTGCTCACCCACGCGGTGGGGCCGGTTTCCTTTACGGCGTCGCCCGCGTTGGAATTGGACAGCGAGCAGTGGATCACCTTCGTGGGCACTCCGCCCTGCACCGCCGAGATGATCCCGATGTGCCCCTGCTTTACGACGCCGTTCAGCTTGTAGTCGGGATACACGTAGATGTCGCCGGGCTGCGCGCCGCCGGGCGCGACCGGCACCGCCAGGCCGGGAAAGGCCGGGGCCCCGCCGCGGGCGTAGGCGTCGGTGTCGAGCCAGCTGCCCGTGCCCGGCGGAATCTGCCGGGGAATGCCGATGGCCCAGGCCACGAAGCCGGAGCAGTCGCACTTCTTGTCCAGCGGCGCACCGGGCTTCATGCCCCCGGAGCCCAGGTCGTAGATGGTTTTGCGGCCCAGTGCGGATCTTGCGCGGTCCAGGGTCTGCTGCGGGCCGGAGGTGGGGATCAGGTCGTACCACGGCATGGGAGTACTCCAAAAACGGGAGGTGGATCGGGGATTCCGGTGCGTGCCGAGTGGGTTCGGCAACCGGAGGAGTCTCTCTCGCCGGGAGGCGAGCAGTGGCGGGAAGGGGTGCCCGCCGGGCGAGAGGACGAACAAGGCTAATAATGCCGTGCGCCACGCGCAAGCTGGTCGTGAACAACGATAAAAACGACGTCAGGGGAGAAATGCTGCGGATCACGGAGCGGGGGCTGTACTGCGAGGCGGGCGACTTCTTTATCGACCCGTGGCAGCCGGTGGACCGGGCCGTGATCACCCACGCGCACGGCGACCACGCACGCTGGGGCTCGCGTGTGTACCTGGGCTCGCGCGAGGGCGAGGCGGTGCTGCGCACGCGGCTGGGCCCGGGCGCGCGCATCCGCTCGGTGGAGTACGGCCTTCCGATCGACGTGAACGGCGTCCGCATCAGCCTTCACCCGGCCGGGCACATCCTGGGCAGCGCGCAGGTGCGGGTGGAGCACGGTGGCGAGGTGTGGGTGGTCTCGGGCGACTACAAGACCGAGGCAGACCCCACCTGCACCCCGTTCGAGCCCGTCCGCTGCCACACCTTCATCACCGAGAGCACCTTCGGCCTGCCCATCTACCGCTGGCGCCCGGATGCGGAGGTGTTCGGCGAGATCAACGCGTGGTGGCGCGCCAATGCGCAGGCCGGTCGCGCGTCGCTGCTGATGGGCTACGCGCTGGGCAAGGCACAGCGGCTGCTGGCGGGGCTGGATCCGTCCATCGGCCCCATCTTCACCCACGGCGCGGTGGAGCGGCTGAACGAGGACTACCGGCGGACGGGGATCTTGCTCCCCGAAACGCGGTACGCCGGCGCGGAGCCGCGCGGAACCGCCTGGGGCGGGGCGATGATCGTGGCGCCGCCCTCCGCCATGGGAACGCCGTGGATGAGGCGCTTCGGCGCGACGTCCACCGCGTTCGCGAGCGGGTGGATGCGGGTGCGGGGGCAGCGGCGGCGGCGCTCGGTGGACCGGGGATTCGTGCTGTCGGACCACGTGGACTGGCCCTCGCTGCTGGGTGCCATCAAGGAGACCGGCGCGGAGTGCGTATGGGTGACGCACGGGTACCGCGAGCCGGTGGTGCGCTGGCTTCGGGAGCGCGGGTGGCAGGCGCAGGCCATCGCCAGCCGCTGGGAGGGCGAATCCGACGAGGCCGACGTGCTCCCCGAGGCCGTAGCGGCCGTGGAGCCCACACCGGGCGCCGACCTGTCATCCTGAAGCCCAGAGGCACCGGACCATCTCCCGCCTCCCGCCACCCGCCGGGGACGCACACGGCACCGTCCCGCCCAGTCCGCGCAGGCGGACTTCGTGCCGTTCCAGACGCGGTTTCAACCGCCTGGACGACGGCCGAGGCCTCGGCTGCCGTAGGGCCCTCACCCGTCCTCGCTTATGCTCGTCCACCCTCTCCCACAAACAGCGTGGGAGAGGGGGTACACTTCAGGCTTGGGGTGCGTCAGGTCGGGCTCGGCGCTCGGGCCGGCGCCCCCCATCCCCAGCCCTTCCCCCGCAAACTGCGCGGGGGAAGGGAGCCAGTCGAGTGCGTGTGGCCAGCCGGAGCGCACTCGAATTCTCCTCTCCCCCATGGGGTTTATGGGGGAGAGGCCGGGAGAGGGGGGCGGCCGTGGTATTCATCGCAACCCGTCGAACCCCGACCGCAGCTCTCTCTCCCGCCGGCGCGGCCCCGTTCACTTCGACGGCCCGGACCGATGTGGTGGCCTCTGTACCCTCCGCCGCCCTTGCCACGCCCCGCACCCGCACGCCATCATCCCTGCGGCGCAGTTCCATCCCCACCGCTTCCCATCCATGGACCGCAACCGAATCATCACCATCGCCGTGGGGGCCGCGCTCCTCGGGTTCCTGCTCGGCTTTCTGCCCCAGTGGTCACGCGCGAACGGACTGCGCGACAGCCTGGAGGATACGCGCCTGCAGCTGCGGACGGCGCAGATCGAGAACCGCATCGGCGCCGCGCTGGCGGAGTCGCTGCGCAGCAACTACGAGCGCTCGCGCCAGCTGATGACCACGGTGTTCAGCGACCTGCAGGCCGTACGCGGGCAGGTTTCGCCCGCGCAGCAGAAGGAGGTGGATGCCATCCTGGCCCAGCGCGACGAGATCATCACGCTGCTGGCCCGCGCCGCGCCCGAGAGCAGCCAGCGCCTGATGCTCATCCACACGCGCTATCACAACGCGTTCTCCGGCGACCCGGCGCCCGCGACCACCCCGGCGGGTCCCGCACCCCCCGCCAGGCCCGCGAGCTGACGAACGCGGAGAACAGAAAAAGAGGCCGGGCGCTGGGCGTCCGGCCTCTCTCGTTCGTTCCGCGGCTCCCGCTCAGATCCGGCGCAGGTTCCGCACGTTGTGCCGGCGGTCGCGCCAGGCGTCTACGCTGTACTTTCCCCCGCCGCGGGCGGAGAAGTAGAAGAAGACGAAGCAGTACAGCGCCGCCAGCTCGCCCCGGTTGACGATGGGCCAGAACCCATCCGGCGCGTGCGACTGGAAGTAGGCCACGGCCAGCATTCCCGAAAGGAGGAACGCCACCGGCCGCGTGAACAGCCCCACCACCAGCAGCGGCGCCACGAACATCTCCAGCATCCCCGCCACCCCGCTCTGCGACAGCAGCGGAGCCGTGGCGCCGGGCGTGCCGCGCCATCCACCCAGCTCGCCGAACAGCTTCTGCGCGCCGTGCTGCATCAGCATCAGCCCCGAAACCACGCGCAGCAGCGCCAGCGTGGCCTCTTCGAAGCGGTGCATGAAGAATTGCCTTTCCCCCATCCGCCCCTCCCGCTCCCCGCGGTTGCCATCGTCCGCCCGAATGCTCACCGCGGTCCGCCGTCCGTCAGGCCCTGCTTCTCCTTGGCTTCGCGCCGCTCGCGCTCGGCGCGGTGGCTGGCGCGAAGGCGGTCGTACTCCGCCTGCTGCGCGGGGGTGAGCACCTGGCGGACCTCTGCCCGCGCGCTGTCGTGCGCCGCGCGGATGGGCGCCCCGTGCTCCTGCCAGACGGTGTCCATCCGGGCGCGGCGGCGAGCCATGATGCCGTCGATGCGCTGGCGCTGCTCGGGCGACAGCGAAAGCTTTTCGAAGATGGAGTGCGGCCCGCGGCGGTCCGAGCATTCGGCCGCCGTGGCGGCCTGGGGCTCGGCTTCGCGGGCGGAAAGGGCCCGGCTGGACGCGGCGCCAGCCAGCAGGCCGACGGCGAACGTCACCACCAGCATCCCCATTCCCATCAGGCGCGTGCGGCTGGGCCGGTTCACGGGCGTACCCCCGGGTGTGTCAGTTCAGCGTGCATCGTTCACTTCGTCGTCCCACTGGGCCAGCAGGTCTTCTTCGGTGGGCGGCCGGTCTTCGGCCACCCAGTCGCTCGCGGGCCCCGGAATGCTCAGCGCGTCGGCCACGGTCAGGGGCAGCGGCTCGGCGGCGGCGGGCCCCGTGCGGGTCAGCAGCCCCAGCGACAGCGCGGCGACCACGGCGGCGGCGGCCAGCGTGGGACGCGCCCAGCCGGCCAGCTCCGAAAGCGGCGTGCGCTGCACCACGCCCACCCGGGCGCGCGCCAGCACGGCGCCGATCAGGCGCTCGCGGCGGTGCGCCGGCAGGGCCAGCGGTGAAAGGTCGATCGGCTCCGGCTCCATCATTCCTCCTCGCGAACCAGGGCCTGCAAGCGGGCGCGAACCGCGCGGCGGGCGTTGAACAGGTGGTATCGAACGGTGCCTTCGGGCATCCCCAGCACGTCGCCGATCTCGCGGTGCTTCCAGCCTTCCAGGTCGTGCATCAGCAGCACCTCGCGCTGCCCCTGCGTGAGCCCCGACATGGCCTCCGTCAGCCGGTCGCGCAGGTCCGCGCGCTCGGCGTCGGCGGCGGGCGAATCGGGCGAGGCGGCGTGGCCGGCGTCGTCCAGCGGCTCGGCGGCGCGAATGCCCAGGTAGCGGCGATGGTTCAGGGCGCGGTTGCGGACGATGCGGACCAGCCATCCCCCGAACTTGCGCGGGTCGCGGCACTCGGCCAGGCGTTCCAGCGCCAGGACCATGGCGTCCTGCACCACGTCTTCGGCATCGTGGGGGTTGCGCGTGACGGCCAGGGCCACGGCGTAGGCGGTGCCGGCGTGGGCGCGCAGCAGGGCGTCTGCCGCCCCGGCCTGCCCGGCCAGCGCCCGTTGCACCAGGCGGGCGTCGTCGTCGCTCATCCTGCAGGGTTAGACACGCGCGGCCGGAAAAACGCTGGCACGCGCGTCAACGCGGCGTCACGGCAGGTCCCACGCGGCGCGCAGGGAGGCGTACTCGGCGCGGGGAAGCTGCACCAGCACGGGGCGGGCGCGGGGGTCCAGCCAGGCCAGCACGGCGCGCAGGTCCCCTTCGGCCATGGCGGTGCAGCCGCTGGTGGCCACCCCCGGGCCGCCCCAGACGTGAAGGAAGATGCACGACCCGCCCATGGGCCGCGGCGGGTTGGAGTTGTGGTCCACCCACACGCCCCAGCGGTACAGGTGATCGGGGCGGCGGAGCTCTTCGTGGCTCGTCCAGTCCGGCTGGGCGATGGTGTCGCGGTCTACCCGGCGGTTGTAGTAGCGCGAGCGGGAATCGTCCACGCACTCGATGCTCGCGTCCACCTGCACGTACGGCATGCGCACCCACGCGGCCTCGTCGGCCCCCGCGTAGCCGAACGCGGAGCTCAGGGCGAAGATGCCGGCGGGCGCCTTGCCGTCTCCCTCGCGCTTGCGCGGCCCCGCGCCGGGCTCGGGGTGCAGCCCGTCGCCCCACGCCACGCCCGTGCGCCCCACGGCGGCGGGGATGGCGCCGCCCACGGCGTGCCATGGCTGGTCCGCGCCCGCCCGCTCGTAGCGCTGAAGGACGGCGTTCACCGTGTCCCATCCCGCCGTGGTCACCACCACCATCTGCGTGCTCGCGTCCGTGGCGGCACGCGGCACGGGCTGCGCGGGCGCGCACCGTGCGGCGGCCAGCGCCAGGAGCACGGCGGTGAACGGCCGCATGCGCATGGAATGCACGGGGTTGCGGGACGGGTCGAGACGCGTGGTCACGCCCCCAGCTTTTCGCGAATGCGGGCGGCGATCAGCTCCTCCAGCTTGCCGCGCGTGTGGCAGACGGCGAGCAGGGCGTTGGCGGAGCCGTCGTTGTTGCGCGCATACGCTTCCACGCCCGAATCCAGCCGCGCCGACTCGGGGCTGCTCCCCGGCTGCACCGTCGTCTGCAGGTTGAAGCGCACCTCGTACTGCGTGGCGATCTCCACCCCGAACTGGCCGCGCCCACAATCGAAATAGCTGGACGTGGCCTGGCCCTGGAACCGGCGCGCCATGACGCCCTGCGCGCGGACGGTGCGCACGGTCGGCTCCGCGGCGGGCGACAGCCCCAGCTCCTGGTAGACGGCGGGCAGCACCTCCAGCACCCGTGCGACGGGAGCGCCCACGCTGGTCGAGACAACCCGGAACTCCGACTCGGTGGTCACGCTCAGCGCCTCGGCGCTGGTAACCACCTGGGTGTTGTTGCCCCCGGTGCTGGCGGCCGGCTGGAGGGCGGGAGTGCAGGCCGCGAGGGCCAGAAGGCAGGCGATGGAGTAGCGCATGGCGGGCACCGGAGTAGAGGTGTACTCTGTGTGCGGGGCCAGGCGCGTCCACGCCCGCCCCGCCCTTCCAAACGTATGCAGGGTCGGGATGGCGGTCAAACCCCGCGGACGTGGCACCTCCGATGCAGCGCCGTGCTTCGCGGACATGCGCCGCCCCGTCGTCGCCTTCCCACGATTCCCGGTCAAGACGATGAGCCCTCGTCGCCCACTCCTTCCGCTGTTCGCCGCCGCCCTGATGGCCGTTTCCGCCTGCGCCGGTGCGCAGGGCGGGACTGCGGTGCCGGGGGACGGCCCGGGGCGGCCCCAGCGCACGTGCCAGGCCGCCCGGGAGCCGCGCGAGCTTCCCGCCGCGGCGGCGCTGGTGGACTCGGCCGGGCTGGTGAACGCCGCGGCGGTCGCGTGGCGCCACGCCGGGCGGCCCACGGGGCCCGTGGTGTTCTCCCTGCGGTACGATCCCCACGGGCTGAACGTCAGGCGCCAGGTGATCGAGCACCGCGTCGGTCCCGTCCTGGCCGACTCGCTCCAGGCCCTCGCCTATGCCCACCGCCGCACCACGCCGCCCGCGGACCGCGAATGGGGCGTACGGCTGCGGATGGAACTGGGCGAGCAGCCGGCGCTGAAGGTGGAGCGCAGCGTGGTGTGCCCGCCCGCGCTCCGCGACCCGGGGATGGGGCCGTTCTCGGCCGCGGCCAACCGCGGCTGGGGCGACGTCCGCGACTCCTCGCCCGCGCCCTCCGTGGGCAGTGGAGGGACGGTGTGGCTGCGCGTGTCGCTGGATGCGGCCGGGAACGTGGTCGGCGTCCGGGTGGAGCGGGCGGGCGTGCTCCGGGGCAGCGACGCCCACCTGCTCGCCGCCGTCCGCATCCTGGACTTTGCGCCCGCCACCGAGGACGGGCAGCCCGTCCCCGGCGAAATCACCATCCCGTACCGCGTGCGCTGACGCTCGGAGTACGTTGCGGCCCCAAGGGAACGCCCCGAGTGCTTCCCCCTTTTCAACGCGGCGCTCCGGGGGTATCCTGCAACTCGTCCGTCATCATCGGCCCTTGCTTCCACCCCCCGCCGAACGGGCCCGCCCGGCGCGGCGGTTCGGCCGCGTTTCGCGCACCGTACCTGGAAACCGCGACTCTTTCATGAGGCTCGCCGCCGCGCTCGCGCTGCTTTCGGCCCTGCTGCTGACCGCCTGTGCGGGCGTGCGCCGTGCGCCGCCCACGGCCTCCGGCACGCCCGAAGCCGTGTCGCTGCTGGGCGCCCCGCTGTACGCGCCCGAGCTTCCGCTGGAAACGCGGCAGCGGCTGGAGGCACAGCTTTCCGAGGCGTACGACGCGTACGAGCGCGACCCCGACAACGCCGACGCCATCCTGTGGCTGGGCCGGCGCGTGGCGTACCTGGGCCGCTACCGCGACGCCATCGCCATCTTCGGCGAGGGCATCCGCAAGCACCCCGGCGATCCGCGCTTCTACCGCCATCGGGGCCACCGCTACATCACCGTGCGCGACTTCGACCGCGCCGTGTCCGACCTGGACCATGCCGCGCGGCTCATCGGCCGCCGTCCCATCGAAATCGAGCCCGACGGCATTCCCAACGCGCGCAACGAGCCGCGCACCACGCTGCAGTTCAACGTGTGGTACCACCTGGGGCTGGCGTACTACCTTCGCGGCGAGTTTCCCCACGCGCAGTACTCCTTCCGCAACGCGCTGACCCTGTCGCGCAACGACGACGAGCGCGTGGCGGCCATCGACTGGCTGTACATGTCGCTCCGCCGCCTGCGCCGCGACGACGAGGCCGCCCAGGTGCTGGCGGCGGTGCGGCCGGAGATGGACGTGGTCGAAAACCAGGCGTACCACCGGCGCCTGATGATGTACCAGGGCCGCGTGGCGCCCGATTCGCTCTTGGCGGCGGGCGGCGACGCGACGACGCTGGCCACGCAGGGCTACGCCGTGGGCAACTGGCACCTGTACAACGGCCGTCCCGAGCAGGCCGAGGAAATCTTCTGGCGCGTGACCTCGGCCGAGAACTGGACCCCGTTCGGCTACATCGCGTCCGAGGCGGAGCTGCGCCGGCTGCTGAAGTCACGGCGGTAACTGCGGTAACTACGGTCACAACGGTAACTACGGTCGACACGGTGGATGCCGGGGTTGGCCCTGGTTGCCGTTTCCGTTACCGTTCTTGCCGTGGTCAGCGTTTTTACCTTCTCCAAGAGATAAAGAGACATGCGGGTTCGTGGGATGATGGCCGTGGTGATGGTGCCGGCGCTGATGCTGTCGGCCGGTGTGGGCGGCGCGCGCGCGGCCGAGGCGCCGCCCGTGGCGGTGGCGGCGGCGCCGGTGAGGTGGCGGATCGACACGTCGCACTCGGAGCTCACCTTCCGCATCCGGCACCTGGTCAGCCGCGTGAGCGGGCAGTTCAACCAGTGGAGCGGCACCATCGTCGCCGACCCGGCCAGCCTGGCGGGCGGATCGGTGGAGGTCGACATCCAGACCGCCAGCATCGACACCAACAACGAACGGCGCGACACGCACCTTCGCTCCGCCGACTTCTTCGATGCCCCCAACCACCCCGTCATCACCTTCCGCAGCACCCGCGTGGCGGTGGATGGGCGCGAGCTGCGCGTGCACGGCAACCTCACCATCCGCGGCGTCACCCGGCCCGTGGTGCTGGAGGGCGAGCTGACGGAGGTCAGCGGCGCGGTGGGCAAGCGGCGCATCGGCTTCGAGGCGCAGACCACCATCGACCGCATGGATTACGGCGTCTCCTGGAACCGCGCGGCCGAAGCCGGCGGCGCGGTGCTGGGCGACGAGGTGCGCATCAGCATCGCCATCTCCGCGGTGGAACAGCCGTAACGACGGTAACGACGGTCGACACGGTAACGACGTGGGAACCACGCGACGCCGTGCCTTTCCGTCGTTACCGTTCTTACCGTAGTTACCGTCGTGACCATCTTCACCATCGGCCATTCCACCCGCACGACGGCCGAGTTCCTGGAGCTGCTGCGGGACAACGGCGTGCAGCTGCTGGTGGACGTGCGGCGCTTTCCCGGGTCTCGCCGCCATCCGCAGTTCGGGAGCGACGCGCTGGCGGCGGCGCTCGCCGAAGCCGGCATCGGCTACCGGCACGAGGAAGCGCTCGGCGGGCGGCGGACGACGGAGCGCGGCGCCGCCCCGTCGCCCAACACGGCGTGGCGGCACGCCGCCTTTCGCGCCTACGCCGACTATACGGCCACCCCGCCCTTCCAGGCCGCGCTGCAGCGGCTGATGGACGACGCGCGGGGGCGCACGCCGGCCATCATGTGCGCCGAAGCGGTGCCCTGGCGCTGCCACCGCCGCCTGATCACCGACGCGCTGCTGGCCCGCGGCGTTCCCGTGGCCGACATCATCGGCCCGGGGCCGGCGGCGGAGGCCCGCCTTTCTCCCCACGCCGTGGTGCACGCGGACGGACTCGTCACCTATCCCGCGACGCCGCAGCAGGACCTTTTCGGCTGACGCGGAGCTCGCCCCGGCTCCGTTCTTGCGGATTCTGCAGGGTTCAGCCCATCCACCCAGGCTGTTCCGCCGAGGCTCGGACACCCGGCGGCCATTTGCGCACGCTGCCGCCCCGCGGATGCCCAAGACCATCCTTCTCGTCGACGACCACGAAGACAACCGGGTGGCCCTGCTGGCCGTGCTGGAGCGCGAGGGCTATGGCACCCTCGACGCCGCCAATGGCCGCGACGCGGTGGAGCTGGTGCGCCAGCACATGCCCGACCTGGTGCTGATGGACCTGGCGATGCCGGTGATGGACGGGCGCCAGGCCATGCGCGTGCTGCGCGACGACCCGCGCACCGCCCGCGTGCCGATCGTGGTGCTCACCGCCATGGCGCTTTCGGTGGATCGCGACCGCATGATTGCCGAGGGCTTCGATGGCCTGCTGATCAAGCCCTGCATGCCCCCGCACCTGCTGCAGGAGGTACGCACGCTGATCGGCCCGCCGGAGAAGGCAGCCGGCTGATCGCGATCCGTCGAGATGAAAGCGAAGCCCACCCCGGCGCGGCCACGGTGGGCTTCCGTCATTCGGATCGGAGCGCGCGCCTCAGGTGGTGAGCGAAATCTCGCGCAGGTAGTCCCACGGGTAGATGCCCGTCCGGTGCCCGTCGCTCCAGTCGAACCGCAGCGCGTACTCGCCCACGTACTCCACCGAGAGTGGATGCACGTCCATGGGAATGCGCCCCGGGTCGATCAGGGGACGGCCCGTCATCTCGTCCACGCACCCCGCGCACGGGCAGCTCAGCCGCAGGTAGCGCGGCTGGTAGTCCGACACCGCGCCGTCCTTCCAGCGGATGCGGAGCTGCGACCCATCCTCCGTAGGCCCCACGTCCACGGGAGTGGTGTCGTCGCTCACGGTGCCACGGTGAACGGCGCCCGAACCTCCATGTCGCCCCACGACAGCACCAGCGCGCCGCCCTGCCCGTCTGGCTCCACCCGGATGGTGAACAGCTCCGCGGGTTCGCCCGTCACCGTGCGCACCTGCGCGGGAATGCGCGCCAGGTCCTGCTCCGGGTGGTACTCCGTTCCCCACTGCCCCGTCTGCTTGTTGACGATCAGCAGCCAGTTGTCGCGGCTGGGGAGCGAGAACAGGGTGTAGCTGCCCGCGGGCACGCGTGTGCCGCCGAACATCAGGTCGCGGTCCGTGCGGAACGCGGTGGCGTTGTTGGCGCCTGTGCGCCACACCTGGTCCCACGGCACCACCCCGCCCGCGATCTGCCGCCCACGCCGCGCCGGCCTTCCATACGCCACCGACACGTTCGCGCCGCCGACGGAGGCCACGACGGAGTCGCGCGGCGAGAGCGCGCCCATCGCCCGGCCGGTGCGCTCGGCCGCGGCGAACCGCGCCGCCACGTCGTACGCCGAGGTGGCGGCGATTCGCTCCACCGTCACCTTCCGCGTGCTGTTGGGGCTGGCGACGCCCAGCACCCGCCCGGCCGCATCCGTCGCGATCCGCGACTCGCCGGCGCCCGTGCGAAGGGTCACCGAGTCGCGGCCCAGGCGGCGGAGGGTGCCCGTGGTGGTCGCCGGGGCGCCGGGCGGGATCAGCGGCAGCACCACCGAGTCGCCGCGCATGGGGCGGGCGGCGCGCAGCGCGAGTTCCGCGAACGCGTACGAGTCGCCAATCCACGGCCAGGCTCCGTTGGGCGTGGCAACACGCAGGGTGCGCACGGTGTCACCCCGGGCAATGCGCACGTCGGCGCTGTCGCCACCCAGGCGAACGGTGATCACCTGCGGCAGCAGGGTGGGATCGTTCAGCACCTGCGAGTGCATCACCAGCCGCTGCACGGAGCCGTCGGCACGCAGGTCGGCGTCGATGCGGCGCAGCACGGTGCGCGGCGACCGCGACACCAGGTGGCTGCTCAGGTGGCGCGGCGTGCGGACGAACTGCTCGAACGCCACGGTATCGTTCCCCAGCGTGACGACGAAGCTGCCGCTCTCTCGCTGCGCGGCGGCGGGAAGGGCCAGCAGCGCGGCGAGCGCGGCGGGAAGGACTGTGCGGAGTTTCATGGATGATCCGTGAGGTGGCGTGGGCGCGAGACGACGCGGGCAATTGAGCGCTTCGGCATCCGTCCAACAAGCCCGCTCTGTTCACGGGGCGAATCGTCCAACAGCCTGTTGGACAATCGGACGCGAGTGGGCATGGACTCTACCCGAATCAATTGTGCAACAGGCCGTTGCACGAATCAGGGCCGCCCCACGCGTCAGGCCGCCAGCTCGTCCGCGCTGCCGATCTCCTTTTCCAGCTCCTGGACGGAGGGAAGGCTGCCGCGGAGCCGCTCGGGGAGCAGTTCCGTCAGCCGATACTCCGACACTCCGATCGGCCGCACGGAGCCGCGCAGCGCGTACTCGGCCACCACGCGGTTCCTTTCCTTGCACAGGATCAGCCCGATGCTGGGCTGGTCACCCTCGTGCCTGAGCTGGTCGTCGATCACGGAGAGGTAGAAGTTCATCTTCCCCGCGTGCTCGGGCTGGAACGCCCCGATCTTGAGGTCCACGACGACGAAGCAGCGCAGGTGAAGGTGGTAGAACAGCAGGTCCACGTGGTAGTCCTGCCCGCCCACCTCCAGGTGATACTGGCTGCCGACCAGCGCGAACCCCCGCCCGAGCTCCAGGAGAAAGTCGCGGACGTGCACCAGCAGCGCGCGCTCCAGGTCGCGCTCCCTGGCCTCGGTGCCCAGCTCCAGGAAGCCGAAGTGGTACGGGTCCTTGATCAGCTCGCGGGCAAGCTCGGAGCGCGTCGCCGAAAGAGTGAGATCGAAGTTCGTGATCGCATGCCCCTGGCGCGTGTAGAGCCCGCTCTCGATCTGGTGGGCGAGCACGGCCCGGCTCCAGCCGTTCTCCACCGTCTGGCGGACGTACCACTCGCGCTCCGCCGGGCTTTTGGCCTTGCCGAGAAGGAGGGTGATGTGGCCCCACGGAATTTGTGCAACAGCCTGTTGCACAAATTCCTCATCCGGGTACGCTTCGGCGAAGGCGCGCATGTACGCGAGATTTCTCGACGAGAAGCCGGAGCTGCCGGGAAACTCGCGCGAAAGGTCCTGCGACAGGCGCTGGATGACCTTGGCGCCCCAGCGCTGCTCGTTCTGCCGCACCAGGATCCGGCCGCCAATCTGCCAGTAGAGCAGGATCATCTCCCGGTTGACGGCCAGCGCGGCGCGCACCCGCGCCGCATGGATGCGCGCCTTCAAATCGTCGAGGAGCTCGCCGTAGCCGGCGAGTTCGGCCACGCCCGCGCCGGGTTCCCGCGGAGCCACGCCCTTGCGTTCGGAAGCCACTTTCCGTTCTCCACGGGTGAGGGGGATGGGACGCGGAGCGATGTCAGGGATCGCTGCAGTCGCGTTTGTAGCCGCAGTTGGGGCAGATGATCTTGCAGTTGTGGTCGAACATCACCGTCCCGCACAGCTCGCACTCGTGCACGGAGGGGATCTCGCGCTTCTGGAACAGGGAACGCACCGTCTCCTTAGCGGGGGCGGGCTCCGGCGGCGGCGCCGGGCGGGCGTGGAGGCGCGCGCACCAGCTCGGGTCGAAGTGGCTCATCGGGCGATTAGTTGGGGATCTGCTACTCGCGGGAGGCGCGCTCCGTCACCAGGATCTGCGGATCCAGCTGTTCCACCTCGTCCTGCGTCCCGCCGTCCCATCGCACGACGGCGTACAGCGCCATCGCGTCCACCACGCTTCCCTCGCGCCCGTCCGCGTGCCGAACGAGGTCGCCGCGCCGCAGGAAGTGGGCGCTCTCCAGTTGCATCGCTCGCCGCTCTCCGCCGTTTTCGGTTCCGCGCCGCCCCCCGGCCGCGCTCGCTCCCCCAACTTGACGCCCCCGCCCGGCGCGGGGCAACTTTCCGCGCCGGAATCGCCACTCCGGGGGCACCGCACCTCTTTCTGAACGACGGGAACCTACGTGGACAACGCGCCCGCCGCGCCGCTGGAAATTGAGACCGACCGCCTGGTCCTGCGCACCTTGGGGCCGGGGGACGAAGACCGCCTGCAGCGCGTCTTCGAGCGCTGCGCCGACCACTTCTCCGCGCTCACCGGCCGACCCGCGCCTGAGGCGAACGCCGGTGCCGCCGAACTGCGCGCCTCCACCGGCAGCCCCGGGCGCCAGGTGGCGCTGCTGACGCGGCTCGACACGGGCGAGGAGGTCGGCGCCGTGGGATGGTGGGCGGGCAACCCCGAGCCGGATCGCGCCCTGCTGGGGCTGCTGATGGTGGACCCCGCGCACCGCGGGCAGGGGCTGGCGGGCGAGGCGCTCGACGCGCTCGAGGTGTGGCTGGCGGGGCGCGGCATCAAGGCCATGCGCACCGCCTTCCAACGGCGCCGGCTTTCCGTGCACCCCATCGTCCGCGCGCTGGGATTTCGGGAGATGAGCATTCGCGATCACGCGCTCCTGGGCCTGAGCGGCGCCGGGATCAGCCTCTGGGAAAAGCCGATCGCCTGATGGCGCGAATCGTCACCACCTTTCCGCTCCCCGACGGCGCGTCGGAGCTGCTGCGCCCCCTCGGCCCGGTCGCGGGACCGGACGGCTGGCGCGACGCCCTGGCCGACGCCGAGGCGCTGCTGTGCCTGCTGACCGTCCGCGTGGACGAGGCCCTGCTGGACCTCGCGCCGCGGCTGAAGGTGGTGGCCAACGCCGTGGTGGGATACGAGCACGTGGACGTGGCGGCGTGCCGGGAGCGCGGCATCGTGGTCACCAACACCCCCGACGTGCTGACCGACGCCACGGCCGACCTGGCGTTCGCGCTCATCCTTTCCGCGGTTCGGGGACTCCCGCAGGCGGAGCGCAGCCTGCGCGCGGGCGAGTTCCACGGCTGGGGCTTCTGGGACTACCTGGGCGGCGACCTGTCGGGCAAGACGCTGGGGATCTTCGGGATGGGACGCATCGGGCAGGCGGTGGCGCGGAGGGCGTCGCCGTTCGGCATGCGGATCATCTATCACTCCCGCACCCACCTGACGGAGGACGCGGCGCTGGGGGCGGAATGGGTGGACTTCGACGCGCTGATCGCCCGCAGCGACGTGCTGAGCCTCCATGCGCCGCTGACGCCCGACACTCGGCACGCCATAAGCGCCGGGGTGCTGCGGCGGATGCGCCCGGGCTCGTTCCTCGTCAACACTGCCCGCGGCGCGCTGGTGGACGAGGCGGCGCTCGTGGATGCGCTTCGCGACGGGCCGCTGGCCGGCGCCGGGCTGGACGTGTATGAGCACGAGCCGCGCATTCACCCGGGGCTCCTGGAGCTGCCGAACGTGGTCCTGCTTCCTCACGTAGGCTCCGCGACGCGCGAAACGCGGACGCGAATGGCGATGCTGGCCGCGCGCAACGCCCACGCGGTGCTCTCCGGGCACCTCCCGCTGACCCCCGTCCAATGACCACGGCGCTTCGCGAGCATGCCCGGGTGATCCTGGATGCCGCCGTCGCCGCGGCCGACCCGCGCCTGGCAGTGGTCCGTGCGCTCCAGCGCGATGGCAGCCTCCTGCGGATCGGCGGGGAGCGCGAGATCGACCTGGCCGAGATCGACTGCGTGCTGGTGATCGGGGCCGGCAAGGCGGTGATCGGCATGGCGCGCGGCGCGCTGGAGGTGCTGGGCGATCTCGTCGCCGAGGGGACGATCACGACGAAGGACGGATACGCCGCCGAGCTGCCGAAGATGGAGGTTTGGGAGGCGGCGCATCCCGTTCCGGACACGCGTGGGCTGGCCGGAGCGGCGGATGCCCTGCGGCTGGCGCGGTCGGCGGGGCGGCGAGACCTGGTGCTGTGCCTGCTCTCCGGAGGCGCGTCGGCGCTGTGGCCTGCCCCCGTCCCGGGTGTGGTGCTTTCGGAGCTGCGGGAGGTGACGGAGCGGCTGCTGCGCAGCGGCGCGCGCATCGGCGAGGTGAACGCGGTTCGCAAGCACCTGTCGCGCATCGGCGGGGGATGGCTGGCGCACGCCGCGGCGCCGGCGCGCGTCGTCACGTTGGCCATCTCCGACGTGGTGGGCGGCAGCCTGAGCGCCATCGGCTCCGGCCCCACCGTGCCCGACACAACGACGTACGAAGACGCGCTGGACGTGCTCCTGCGCTACGAGATGCAGGTTCCGCCCTCCGTGCGCGCCCACCTGCAGGCCGGCGACGCGGGCGAGGTGCCGGAAACACCCAAGGAGTTCGACGCGGCGTTCCTCCACGCCTCCGCGCACGTGATCGCCGGCAATGCCGACGCCCTGCACGCCGCCGTGGCCGAAGCGGAGCGGCTGGGCTATCGCGCGCGGATCGTGGCCGACGACCTGGAGGGCGAAGCGTGCTCCGTCGGCGAGCAGCTCGGGCTTCTCGCGCGGAACACGCGCGCGGAGCGGCCGGACCGGCCCGTCGCGCTCCTGCTGGGCGGCGAAACGACGGTCACCGTCCAGGGCCGCGGACGTGGAGGGCGCAACCAGGAGCTCGCGCTTTCGGCCGCCATCGACCTGGAAGGCGACGCGGGCGTGCTGGTCGCATCGATGGGCACGGACGGCACCGACGGGCCCACGGACGCCGCGGGCGGGTTCGCGGACGGCGGCACCGTGGCGCGCGGACGCGCCCGCGGGATGGACGCGCGCGAGTCGCTGCGGCGCAACGATTCCCACACCTTTCTGCAGGCCGCGGGCGACCTGATCGTCACCGGTCCCACGGGCACCAACGTCAACGACGTCGTCCTCGTTCTCGTCGATCCCGCCCCGTAATTTCCGCCACGGACGGGCTACCTAACCCACCTGTGGCGCCTCCGACGCGCGTTGCTTTCAGGGTGTCCGCCCTGTAGCTTGTTGCCCTGCGGAAGCCGCTTCCGCACTCACGCACCTCGCACTCACGGACTGCCTTCATCATGGCCGAATACAGCAACCTTCAACTCGACGTGCAGGACCGGGTCGCCACGCTGTCCGTCAACCGGCCCGACAAGCTCAACGCGCTCAACGAGCAGACCATCCGCGAACTGGGCCAGGCGATGGACGAGATCACGGCGCGCGACGACGTGCGCGGGGTGATCCTGACCGGCGTGGGCGAAAAAGGCTTCGTCGCCGGCGCCGACATCGCCGAGCTGGCGAAGATGGGGCCGGTGGACGGCATCGACGTCAGCCGCCTGGGCCAGCGCGTGTTCCGGCAGATCGAGCTGTCGCGCAAGCCGGTGATCGCCGCCGTCAACGGCTTCGCGCTGGGGGGCGGATGCGAGCTGGCGCTGGCCTGCCACCTTCGCATCGCCAGCGAAAACGCGCAGTTCGGGCTGCCGGAGGTGAAGCTGGGCATCATCCCCGGCTACGGCGGCACCCTGCGCCTGCCGCGCATCGTGGGCAAGGGCCGCGCGCTGGAGCTGATGCTGACGGCGCAGTTCATCAAGGCCGAAGAGGCGTACCGCATCGGCCTGGTGAACAAGCTGGTGAGGCGCCCCGAGGCGGTGGAGGGCCAGGAGGCGCCCAGCCAGAAGGACGCGCTGATGGCCGAGGCGCGCCTCATGATGGCCACCATCATCGCCAACGGCCCCATCGCGCTGGGGCTGGCCATCGAGTGCACCACGCGCGGGATGGAGATGTCGCTGGACGACGGATTGGCGATGGAAAGCAACCTGTTCGGCCTGCTCGCCGCCACCGACGACATGCGCGAGGGGATGAACGCCTTCCTCGAGAAGCGGAAGGCGGAGTTCAAGGGCCGGTAAGAGGGGAAAGGAAGCCAATGAAGATGCGAATCGAGCCGACCTCGCGGGTGAATCGCCTGCTGCTGGCCTCGCCCGTTGGGCCGTTGTTCGTGGAGTACACCGACGAGGGGCTGAACGCCGTGCGCTTCTGGCAGCAGGGCGACCACCCGCCCGCCGGCACCCGCGTAGAGCCCACGCGCGACGACCCGATGGGGTGGCGGATCGCCGGGCAGCTGCGCGAGTACTTTGCCGGCGCGCGGCGCGAGTTCGACCTGCCCCTGAGCGCCGAGGGTACCGAGTTCCAGCAGCGCGTGTGGGCCGCGCTGTGCGACATTCCGTTCGGGCAGACGCGCTCGTACGTCGACATCGCCCGGGCCATCCGGAGCAAGGCGGCGCGGGCGATCGGCCAGGCAAACGCGCGGAACCCCATTCCCATCATCGTGCCGTGCCACCGCGTGCTCTCCGCTGGGGGCGGCATCGGGGGCTACATGGGATCGAGTGAAGAAGGGGATGGCGTGGCGCTCAAGCGCTGGCTGCTGCGCCACGAGGGCGTGGAAATCTGACGCGGGCGCGCGCACGATGTTTCCTTTTGCCGCTGAGGCTTTCGGGTTATCTTTGGCTGTTGGGGTTTTCTCGTGACCGGGAGGGCACATGCTTGGAACTGGCATCTACACGCCCGCGGAAGCCGCCTCGCTCCTCAAGGCGCCCGCCGATGAAGTGCGCCGCTGGGCGTTCGGGTACTCCCGCGTTCGCGACGGTGAGCGCGTGCGCTACCCCGCGCTGATCCGCACCGAGCTTCCCGAGATCGAGGGCCAGCGCGCGCTTACGTTCATCGAGCTCGTGGAGCTGATGTACATCAAGGCGTTCCGGAAGGCGGGCGCGCCGTGGCACCTGATCGACGAAGCCGCTGGCGTCGCCGCGCGCATGCTGGACACCGGGCACCCGTTCGCCACGCGAAAGTTCTTCGCCGATCCGCAAGGCATCTACGCGCTGCTCGACGAGGCGCCGGGTGAGGAGTCGCTGGTGGCGCTGGTGGGCCACGGCCAGCACGCCTTTCAGCCCATCGTGCAGCCGTACCTGGGGCAGCTGGACTTCGACCCGGCCGACGTGCCCACGCGCTGGTGGCCGCTGGGCCGCGAGAACGGCGTGGTCGTAGATCCCCAGGTGTCGTTCGGTGCGCCGGTGCTGGCCGATGCGGGCATCCCCACGCGAACCCTGGCCGACGTGTACGCGGGCGAGCAGGAGTACGACGCCGGCCGCGCGCTGAACCGCGTCGCATCCATGTACCGCATCACCCCTGCGCAGGTTGAACGCGCCGTGCAGTTCGAGGAATGGCGGGCGGCGGCGTAACCCTGCTCTTCGATGCCCACCTGCCGCCGGGGCTGGTCGAAGCACTGACCGTCCTCGGTGAGCAGGTGGAGCACGTCAACGAGCTCTTTGCCCCCGCCACGCCGGACGAAACCTGGATCCGCTACGCAGGCGAGCGGGGGTGGTGCATCGTCACCCGCGACGTGAGCATCACCCGCAAGGTGCACGAAGCGGCGGCGCTTCGCGATCACCGGGTGGGCGCGTTTTTTCTGCTGCCGGGCAAGAACTCGCCGCGGCTCTGCCAGATCGTGCAGACGGTGATCAAGCACTGGCCCGAGATCAAGCGGCTGTCCCGCGAGCGCCGCCCGTTCCAGTTCCAGGTGGGCGAGCGCAGCGTTCGCCGGCTTCGCTGAGTCCGCACTCCCGCACTCCCGCCCCGCACTCACGCACATCGTTGTTCCTCCACCGCCTGCACCTGCGCAACTACCGGAACTTCGCCGAGCAGGTGCTGGAGTTTCCGCCGCAGGGCGCCGCCATCGTAGGCGACAACGGGCAGGGGAAGACCAACCTGCTCGAGGCCGTCTACTACCTGGAAATCTTCCGCTCCTTCCGCGGCGCCCCCGACGAGCAGCTGGTGAGATTCGGCGAGGACGTCTTTCGCGCCGAGGCGCGCCTGGCCGACGCGTCGGGCGCGGACCGCTCCGTGTCGGCCGCGTTCGACCGGCGGGCGCGCAAGAAGAAGGTGACGGTGAACGGCGCCGAGCCCGAGCGGCTGGGCGCCGCGCTGGGGCAGGTGGGCGCGGTGATCTTTTCGCCGTCGGACGTGGAGATCGTGGCGGACGGGCCGGGCGGCAGGCGGCGGTTCCTGGACATCGTGCTTTCCCTGGCCGAGCCCGGCTACCTGGGCGCGCTGCAGCGCTACCGCCAAACGCTCTTCCAGCGCAACACGCTGCTGCGCAAGGGCAGCCCGCGCGCGCTGGTGGAGGCGTGGGACGAGGGGCTGATTACGGCCGGAAGCCGCGTGGTGGCGGCGCGGGACCGCTGGGTGGCGGAGCGGTCGAACAGCTTCGGCACGCACTACGAGCGCGTGGCGGGCGGGCAGCCGGGGCGGATGTCGTACACGCCCTCCGCGCCCGAGATGGGCGATGCGAAGGGCGAGGCGGAGATCGCCGCCGCCTTCCGCGAGGCGCTGGGCCGGGCGGCGGATCGCGAGCAGCGCCGCGGGATGACGCTCGTAGGGCCGCACCGCGACGACCTGCGCTTCACCACGGAGGGCGAGGGCGGCACGCTGGAATTGCGCACCTATGGCTCCGGCGGGCAGCAGCGGACGGGCGCCATCGCCCTGCGGATGGTGGAGGCCGAGACCATCCACCAGGCGCGCGGCCGCGAGCCCATCATCCTGCTGGACGACGTTTTCGCCGAGCTGGACCCCGGCCGCTCGCAGCGCATCGTCGACTGGATCGAGGCCGAAGAGGGGGGCCAGGTAATCCTGACCTCCCCCAAGCCCACCGATTTTCAGCTGCGGGGCGAAACGCTGCCACGCTGGAGCATCCGCGCGGGCGTCGTCGTCCCGGATTGATCAGCGAACCTCCGGGCGCATCACCACGATCCACGCGCCGGCGGCCGAACCCTCCTTCTGCGACCCGACGACCACCGTCTTCCCGGCCACCGCGGTGACAGAGCTCTGCATGGCACCGCCGGGTGCCGCGAGCGAGATGGAAACCTTCACCCGGTACTCGTTCCCCACCCGGGTGACCCGCTCCACCTGTCCCTGCAGGGCCGTGGGCCCGCCAGTACCCTGCGAAAACTTTCCTCCCTCGGTCACCTGCACGGTGGCTTCGCGCGCCAGGCGGTATCCATCGTAGCGGAAGAGGCCACGCAGCAGCGGCTCCACGTCTGCCAGGGCGCTGTCGCGCGTGGTGAAGCCGTTGGCCTCCACCACGCGAAAGTGGAGCACCACCTCCACGGGCGCCGCGTCGAATTTGGCCAGCACCGTCGCAATCTCTCCCTGCCGTGCGGGGCTCGTGCGCACCGTGATCAGCTTGTCGCTCCCGCTCAGGTATCCTCCATCGTCCACGTACGGGGTGACCAGCGTCATCGCCTCGTCCTTCGAAAGCCGGTGCAGCTCGTACGTGCGCACCTGCAGGTTGCGTCCGCTGTCGCAGGCGGCCAGCAGCAGCACCAGCACGGTGCTCGCGGCTCGGAAAAATCGGGTCATCGGATCAACTCCGTTCGGGTCAGTTGGATGGGTAGAGCCAGACCACGGTGATCTCGGGATCGCGGGTGGCAATCACCGCGGCGCTCTGTCCGGGGCCGGGCTCCACCAGGGACTCCTCGTGCATCATGTCGCGCTGGATTGCGGCCGCGGCCACCCGGGAGGATTCCGGGGGCGATGATGACGGCCGGCGCAGCACCAGCAGGAGCGAGGCGGCCGCCGCCAGCGGCAGGGCCGCGCGCAGTGTCCAGCGCCGCACGGCGGACGGGGCGCTTCCGATCGGTCGCACGCGCACCTCCTCCCGCACGCCCGCGGCGGACAGCGCGGCGAGCCCGGACGCGAGATCCGCCTGTGCCGCCAATATCCGCTGGGCTGCGCTCCGGCAGGCGTCGCAGCCGCGAAGGTGTCCGGCGAGCGCACCCGGAGCATCCGCGTGCAGTTCCGCGGGCTCGGCTTCCAGCATTTGGTCCAGCGCCTGGGCGCAGGTCATCGTCACCGGTCTTCCCTCAGGGTGGGGTACGTTTCCAGGAGCCGCTCCCGCAGCGCGCGCCGGCCGCGGAACAGGTGGGTGCGCGCCGTGGCGGGTTCGATCTCCAGCATCTCCGCCGCCTGGGCCGCGGTGTAGCCCTGCAGGTCCACCAGGTCCACCAGCTCGCGCTGGCGGTCGGGGAGCCCGGCGAAGAACCCGTGGACCGTGTCCGCGATGCGGCGGTCGGGCAGCCCCGCGATCCGCTCGTCCATCGCGGCGGTGACCGTTTCGTCCGAAGCCAGGCCGTGCACCTCGCTGCGACGGCGGCTGCGGCGGTGGAGCTCGGCGGCGGCGTTTGCCGCGAGGCGGTACAGCCAGGTGCTGAATCGCGAGCGCCCACCGAACTGGTGCAGCCGCCGGTGAAGGGCCATCGACACCTCCTGCGCCACGTCGTCGGCGTCGTCGGGGTCTCCCGTGCGAACGAGGGCCCAGCGGTACACCCGCTCCCGCGAGGCCGCCAGCAGGGCGGCGATGGCGGGGCCGGCGTCCGAAGGCGACGACCTCGCGGCGGCGGCCAGCGCCTCCAGGTCGCCCGGCAGCTCATCGCCCACGGCCACTCCTCTTCACGGTGCGGACGCCCGGCCGCGCAGCCGCTCCAGCGCCTCGCGCCACATCGGCGCGCGCGGGGAGTCCGGGCGCTCCGCCAGCAGCTTCTGGAGCGCCGCCGTGTGCGCGGTCGCAAGTCCCTCGCGCGGCGCGGCGGCGATGTCGGGCTGGATGCCCGCGCCCTCCCAGTTGCCCCCCGTCACGGCGTCGGCCACGCGTGCGGTGGGGACGAAGACGGCGAAGTGTTCGTTCATCTGCTGCCACTCGCCCGGGTTGGCGCCGCCCCGCGTGCGCTCGCCCACCACGGTCGCCCGGCCACGCATCCGCAGGCCGTAGGTGAACCCCTCCGCGCCGGAGTAGGTGCGCGCGGCGGTCAGCACGAAGACGGGGCGGTCCAGGTAGCGCGGCGCCGGGAGCACCGAATCCGTCACCGCGCGCACGGAGTCTGCCGGGTCGCGGCGATGGAGAGTGGACACGTGCACCCCGGGCGGAAGGAAGTACGAGACGAAGGCGTTCACCGTCTGCGCGTGTCCGCCGCCGTTGGTCTGCAGGTCCACGATGATCGCGTCGGTGTTGGACAGGAACCGCATGGCCGCCGCCATCACGGGGCCGGCGTCTTCCAGGGGCTCGAACCGGCCCACCTCGATGTATCCCACGTTGCCGTCCAGCCTTTCCACGCGGTGCCATCCGAAGTTGCGCGCCGCCGCGGCCTCGCGCTGCCTGCGCGCCTCGTCCGGGGAAGGTGCGCCCCCGGCGGACATGGGGCGCGGGCGCACGCTGAACACCACCTGCAGGTGGCTGTCGCTGCCGATGCGCCGCAGGTCGGCGGTCAGGGTGTCGGTGAGCGCCGAAGCGGTGCCCAGCGCACCGTAGCGCCCGGCGCGGTGCAGCGCCATGACTCCGTCGCTCACCCGCCGGCCGACGGCGGGGTTCACGTAGCCGTCGCCGACGCGCTGGGCGACGAAGGCCACCAGGCGGTCGCGGGTGGCGGGGTCGACGGGAAGATCGTCGTTCTGCTGCGCCGCGGCCGGGGCGGCGACGGCCAGGAACAGCGCGGTCATGGCCAGACGAAGAGCGATGGGAAGGGAAGCGGATGACATGGAGATGGTCTTTCGCTGGAGCAATTGCGGGCGGGGAGGCCAGCCCCGCCCGCGGAAGGTGCCGGGCGCCCGACGGGGTTACGGGTGTGTGACGGAGGACGCGCGGAAAGTGTTTACACGGGGCGCCGGTGGTTTCGTACGCGCGCGCGCGATGCTACATTGTACCTCCGTCCTGCATCGCCAGATTCCCCACGCCGTGAGCCGCAAGCGAGAGCCCAGCACCGGACAGCCCCAGGCCGTGGGCGACGTCCTTGCGCGCTACCTTGCCCGCAGCGGGCTGGCGCCCAAGGTAGAGGCCGCGGCCGTGATCCCCGAGTGGGAGCAGCGCGTGGGCCCGGGCATCGCCGCCGTCACCGAGCCGCTGCGCGTTTCCGAGGGCACCCTGTTCGTGGCCGTCAATACCAGCGCGTGGATGATGGAGCTGAACATGATGAAGCACGACCTGATGCGGCACGTGAACGCCGGCAAGAAGGACGGCCGCATCGAGCAGATCGTCTTCGTGATGAGGAACGGGTAGTTGGGACAGTGCCAAGTGACTAGTGCCAAGTACCAGACGGCGTTACTTGGCACTTGGTACCTGGCACTCGGTACCTGTCCCTGAACTTCGGCGTCCATACGGTGTACTGGATGCACTGATTACGTAACCGGAACACGATACCCCGAAGCCATGTCTATCAACGGCGCAGAGAGCGATTACAACGCTGGGCAAATCCAGGTGCTCAAGGGCCTGGAGGCGGTTCGCAAGCGCCCGGGCATGTACATCGGCTCCACCAGCGCGCGGGGCCTTCACCACCTGGTGTACGAGGTGGTCGACAACTCCATCGACGAGGCGCTGGCCGGCTTCGCCGACCGGGTAGACGTCACCATCCACGCCGACAACAGCATCACCGTGGTCGACAACGGTCGCGGCATTCCCGTGGGCATGCACCCCACCGAGGGCGTGCCCGCGGTGGAGCTGGCGCTGACGGTGCTTCACGCGGGCGGCAAGTTCGAAAACCAGGAGGGCGGCTCGTACAAGGTGTCGGGCGGCCTTCACGGCGTGGGCGTGTCGGTGGTGAACGCGCTTTCCGAGTGGCTTCGCCTGGTGGTGAAGCGCGAGGGGCACGTGCACGAAATGGCCTTCGCGCGCGGCGACAAGACGCAGGAGCTGACGGTTACGGGCGACACGACGGAGTCGGGAACCACCGTCACCTTCAAGCCCGACCCGCAGATCTTCGAAGAGACCACCTACTCGTTCGATACGCTCAGCAATCGCCTTCGCGAGCTGGCGTTCCTGAACAAGGGCGTGTTCATCTCGCTGGCCGACGAGCGGACGGAAGAGGGGCAGGAGCCGAAGCGCGACGACTACCACTACGAGGGCGGCCTGCGCGAGTTCGTGGAGCACCTGCGCGGCACCCGCAAGCCGCTGCACGCCGAGGTCATCTACATCGAGGCCAGCCGCGCCGAGGCCGAGATCGAGATCGCCCTGCAGTACGACGACGGGTACAACGAGAACACGTTCACCTTCGTCAACAACATCAACACCCACGAGGGCGGCACCCACCTCACGGGCTTCAAGGCGGCGCTCACGCGCTCCATCAACGAGTACGCGCGCAAGTCGGGGCTGTTCAAGAAGGGCGGGCTCGACGCGCTCTCCGGCGACGACGTGCGCGAGGGCCTTACGGCCGTCATCAGCGTAAAGGTGCGCGAGCCGCAGTTCGAGGGGCAGACCAAGACCAAGCTCGGCAACAGCGAGGTGAAGGGCGCCGTCGAGGCGGTGGTCAACCAGAAGCTCAGCGAGTTCCTGGACGAAACGCCGGGCATCGGCCGGGCGATCATCGAAAAGGCCATCTCGGCCGCCCGTGCGCGCGAGGCTGCCCGCAAGGCGCGCGACCTCACCCGCAAGAAGAGCGCGCTGGAAACGGGCGTTCTGCCGGGCAAGCTGGCCGACTGCTCGTCGAGCAACCCCGAGCTCACCGAGCTGTACATCGTGGAGGGCGACAGCGCCGGCGGCAGCGCCAAGCAGGGGCGCAAGCGGGAGTTCCAGGCCATCCTGCCGCTGAAGGGCAAGATCCTGAACGTGGAAAAGGCGCGCTTCGACAAGGTGCTGAGCAACGACGAGATCCGCGCCATCATCACGGCGATCGGCACGGGGATCGGCGACGACGAGTTCAGCCTGACGAACGCGCGGTACCACAAGGTCATCATCATGACCGACGCCGACGTCGACGGCAGCCACATCCGCACCCTGCTGCTGACCTTCTTCTTCCGGCAGATGCGTCAGCTGCTGGACGAGGGCTACATCTACATCGCCCAGCCGCCGCTGTACTTGGTAAAGAAGGGCAAGCAGGAGCACTACGCCTACAGCGACGCCGAGCGCGACACCATCCTGGCCCGCTTCAAGGGGAACGGCGATGGCGAGGGCAAGAGCGAGCGCGGCATTCACGTGCAGCGCTACAAAGGCCTGGGCGAGATGAACCCCGAGCAGCTGTGGAAGACCACCATGGACCCCGACACGCGCACACTCCTGCAGGTGACCATGGAGGACGCGGTGGAGGCCGACAGCGTGTTCACCAAGCTGATGGGCGAAGAGGTGGAGCCCCGCCGCCAGTTCATCGAGGAGAACGCGCGCTACGTCCGCTTTCTGGATGTGTGACGGCCCGCTGTCGATGCACGGAAGTACGTGAACAGGTTTCGCGGAAGTGCTTGGATACTGCCACGATCCTGCCAAGGTCGCTATTCGGGCTCGCCCGGGGTTACCGTAGGTGGTCCGATCTGGGGGGCTACAGATGGCCAGAGCCGCGCTCGGCGCCCTTGGGCTCAATGGGCTACCCCGCAGGAGGGGTGAGTTCGTGCGTCTGCACCGGTCCCTGATCCGGGGCGCCGTTGAGATGCTCGCATCTCTGTCTGAGCGGCTTGCCCTCTCATCACTGTAGACCCGCGTCGCCGTCGTCCTGAGCCCCCCATCTCGCTCGTCGCCAACGGACCACATCCGGTGCTGTCAGAACAGCCAAGGGGTCCATCGTAAGTACCTGAGGTTGAGCGGGTCCATGACCTCGGGCAGGCGGTCGAAGCGGCCCACCAACTTCTCGGCTCTCGGACTCATCCACCCCAGAAGCTCCAGAATCTCGCGCCGAATTGTCATGGGATTCCATGGCAATCCCTTGCCCGCGGAGTACGGATGGATCCGCTCGTGGTGCATGACGCGGTTCCGAACCACGAGCAGATGTCTCAAGCGGCTTCGGATGACGTTGAGCGGTACGCTTGGTTTCTTGTGTGGGAACACTGCCGGTAGAAGCTCTGGCCAGAAATTTCCCGGCGCATCGCGGGTCCCTGAGTAATCGGTATCGAAGAGGAACACCCAAAAGCTGAAGGGAAGAGCTGCTACCAGACGCCCAGGAGTCCGCATCCGCCGAGCTGAAGCCAAACCGGGCCCATACTGTCGCCTAAGCTCCTTGTGAACCTTGTTTTTGGCCTCTACAACGTGCTTCTGGTGGGATTCCGTGACAGGGCCTGCCGTCGCGTCGAGCCAGGACGGATAGTCGTGGTACTGGTCCGGTAGGTCGGCTTCGATCGGGTACTTGGCCGACACGGCCTCGTTCAGGCGGTTGCGGAGAACGACTTCTACAGCGTGCAGCAGAGGATGCAGGGCCTCCGCAATCGCCGCATTGAGCAGGTACCGGCCTACGAGTACCTTGTCGCTCTCGTCGTCCTTATCGCGAAATCCCTCGAGTCGATCCCGAGAGAGTATCTCCACCGCTTCTGGGTCAGCCCCTTGCATTATGCTCATGAGTCGTGTACATTCGTCGTCGGAGCCCAGGGACCTCTGCCGCAAGGCATCTCCCCGGGACTGTCAGGGCCCCTTGGGATTCAGATCCCAAGGGGCCCTGCGCGTTTCCCATGGGCTGCTCCTCAGAGCAGCGAAGATCCTTAGGGAGAACAATCTACCGGCGCGGTCTTCTCCGTTCAACTCCACCTCGACCTCCCGAGGTGCCGATCAGGTCCCCAGCGTGTCCTCAAGAGCGAGCTGAGCCTCTTCGGCCTCGACCGCGCCCACGACAGATGTCGCATCGGACGCTGTGTTCAAGGACTTACGTTAAAAGCGTCCAAGTATTTCGGTCAAACGACACCCTGCAGGTCGGCTGGCCGTGGCAAGCGGCGTGGACAAGAGGCCGGCGGGGAGTGATTCCCCGCCGGCCTCTTGTCCTGACGCGCCGGGATCGCGGCGGCTCCTTCCGCTAGAACCGTACGTCGAGCCGGGTGGTCACGGTGCGCGGAAGGGGCTGGGTGAAGAACTCGGCGAAGACCAGGGAATTGGCGCCCTGGTAGTTCGTTTCCGGGTCCAGGCCGGTGTACGGCGTCCAGGTCGCCAGGTTGCGGCCCGCGATCGTAAGCTCCGCGCCGCGGCCTCCAAGCAGGCGGGCCCAGCGCCCGGGCACCGAGAGCGTGACCGCCGCCTCGCGCACGCGGGTGAAGCTCGCGTCCTCCACCTGGAGGTAGCCGGGCACGGCGAAGGCCACCAGCCGCGCCTGCTCTTCCAGGGACGCCGACGGATCGTAGCTGGCGCGGCACGCCTGTACGGGGGAGTGGCAACGGAACCGGTCCGTGACGTTGGCCCGGTGCACCCCACCCTGGTGGTCCAGCAGTGCCGAGAGTTCCACCCAGCCCAGCCGGATCCGGCCGCGGAGCCCGAGCATGCGGGTGGGATCGGGCGAACCGGCGAACTCCGGGTCGTCGCTCACCTGCACCTCGCACGCGGACGTGTCGGAGGTGGTGCACCCGGCGTTGCCGATCACGCCGTCGCCGTTGCGGTCCGCGAACCCCGTGATCCGCCGTACGTAGAACCCGCCCACCGGAAACCCCTCGCGGGCGAACTGGCCCGTGATGCCGAGGATGATGGGCCCGCCTTCGAGCTCCTCCAGCCGGTTCCGGTTCACTGCCCCGGTGGCCACCAGCTCCCACTGCAGCCCCGCCGCGGGCGGCGCCCCCACCCTCACCCGCGCCTCGCCGCCGCGGTTGCCCACCCGCCCCGATCGCGGGATCTGTGAGAAGTTCGGCCCGTTCACCAGGGCGAGGACTCCCTCCGTGTGCCGGGCGTACGCCGTCAGCGATAGCTCCAGCCATCCCCCCCAAAGCTCCGCATCGACCCCACCTTCCACTTCCGTGTGGCGCTGTGGTGTCGAAGGCTTCTCGTCGGGCAGGCAGCCGCCCTGGGGGCACGGCTGCGGGAACGCCGTCAGCAACTCCGCCGGGTGCCGCTCCGCCTGCCCGTACGCGGCGCGCACCCGCAACCCGTCCATACCACGCCGCGCGCGGGAAGAGCGGCACCTCCCACGTGGCGCCCAGCGCACCCGACAGAAGCCGGTGCCCCCACGCCAGCGATTCGCCGCCACGCACGGTGAGCGACGCAAGCACGCGGTTGCGCCACGACACGCCCTGGCGCACGTAGAGAGCCTTCGTTTCGTCGCGCCCGCGCTGCGTGCTCGTGCTGAATGTGCCGCCACGCCTGTATTCCTGGTGTGCGTACAGGCGGGTGGACCACCGCTCCGCGCCCAGCACCGTAGAAAGGAGGAGGTCGAACGGGGCGGCGTACTCGGCGCGGGCGAACACGTCGGCGTTGCGCCGTGTCCGGTCCGTTTCCGCGACGTGGGTGATTTCCTCTCCGGGGAGCCGCCCGTCGTAATGCTCGTGGGGCACCTCATCCGTCAGCACGTCGTCGATGCCGTATTGGCCTCCGACGGTCAGCCAGGTGAGCGGCGACCAGCGAACGGAAGCGGTGGCGACGGTACGGCGGGCGTCCTGCGTTACGCCCAGCGTGTCGCGCTCCGCCTGCGTGAGCAGGTCGAAGCCCCGGCGGAGGGAGTCGGCGCCGAAGGGAAAACCCGCCAGGGCGTTGACGATCGTCCCGTGAAGACTCGCGTCCTCGTTGGGCAGTTCCAGCGCGTTGCGCAGGTGGAGCGCCGAGCCCGACACCTGCAAGCCGAACCCCGGCGTGAGGGTGAAGGAGCCACGTGCCTCCTCGCGGGCGCGAGAGTCGCGGCGCAGCACCCCCAGGTCGCGCTCGGCGGTGCCGCCGGCGTGGTACAGCAGCGGCCCCGCCCCGCCCGAGTACGACGCGCCCACCCGGCGCGTGCCCCCGGTGCGAAAGGGGCTCGCCCGTTCGATCGCGTCGTAGGAAAGGAGCGAGTCGCCCACCGGTGTGCACGTTCCGGCTGCCTGTCTGGCCAGGGTACACACGGGGGTCATCGACCCATTGGGCAACCGCCCGAGCCGCCCGTAGATGGTGGGATAGTCGGCGACGTCGCTCCGGACCCCCGCCTCGGCGAAGCCGTGAACCCGGGGGGGGCCCGCGACTCCGCGCCGCGTATGGAATTCGATCGCCCCGTTCGACCCCTGCGGTCCATACCGGGCGATGGCGGCGGGTGCGGAGAGCACTTCCACCCGCTCGAAGGCGTCGGGAACGAAGTCGTCGAGGCGGGACGGGCGCTGCCCCGTCGTCAGGAAGAGAACGAGGTCGTTGGCCCCGCTCACCACGCGCACGCCGTCCACCACCACCAGCGGCTCGCCCGCGAGCTCGATCCCTGACGCGCCGCGAAGCCGCAGCCGTGATCCCGAGGCGACCGCGCCGCTCCCGGGGCGCACCTGCAGCCCGGGGACGCGTCCGGCCAGCAGCTGGGGGAGCGTCCGCGCGGCGGCCAGCTGCCCGGCGCCCGGCACCATGGAGTCGCGGCGCACGCCGGCACGCCACTCCGCGGTGTCGGGGGGCGGCACCACCAGGTCGTCGATCTGCACCGCCTGTGGCCTCAGCACGAAGTCTACCTGCGCCACCTCGCCTTCCCGGATGTCGAGCGTTCGCGATTCCACCGCGTAGCCGATTCGCGCGGCGACCACCGTAGCCCTGCCCGGCGCCACGCGCAGCGCGTAGCTCCCCTGCGCATCGGTGACGGTGTTCGCGTCGCCCGCACGCAGGGAGACGCCTGCCACGGGACTCCCGGCTGGGTCGGTGGCGCGGCCCTGCAGGCGGGCGGTTTGCTGCGCGCCGGCGGCGGAGGCGGACAGCACGAGGCAGAGCACCGCGGCAAAAAGCGATTTCATCGGAAAGGCCAGGAGAGATCGATACGGAATGCGTGGTTTCGGAGCCGGTGATGTCGTGCCCGGCGGGAATCCACGCGGGCCCGGAACAGGCTGCAACCCGCCCGTGTTCGCGGGTCGAGAGCCGGAAAGTGGGTCCCGTGGCACGATAAACGTGTGTGTTCGGCGAGACGGGGGCAAGAGCCGCGGCGGGGCGCGCGGGGTGTCCGGTGAGGATGTTGCATGGGATGCGGCGCTCGCACCCGCGCGGGCGGAAGCCGCCGCCGGGATCTCCACCGCCGCCCGGTGACGGCTCGTGAACGGTCCTGATCATTACCGCCGCCAGCTGGAGACGGTGGCGGAGAACGCCACGCTGGCGCTGTTCATCATGGACGAGCAGCAGCGCTGCACGTACATGAACCGCGCGGCCGAGGAGCTCACGGGCTTCCGGCTGCAGGAGCTGCAGGGCAAGGCGCTTCACTACTACGTCCACCACACCCGCCCCGACGGCACTCCCTATCCCCTGGAGGAGTGCCCCATCGACCAGGCGTTTCCCCAGAACATGCGCGAGCAGGGCGAGGAGACGTTCGTCCACAAGGACGGGCACTTCTACCCCGTGGCGTTCACCGCCAGCCCCATCCGTCAGGAGGGCCGCACGGTGGGCACCATCATCGAGGTGCGCGACATCAGCGAGGCGGTGCGGGTGGAGCGGCGGCTGGCCTTCCTGGCGGCGCTGGGCCAGGCGCTGCAGCCGCTGACGGACCCGGACCAGGTGGTGGCCACCGCCGCCCGCCTTCTCGGCGAGCACCTTGGGGTGGACCGCTGCGCCTATGCCGAGGTGGAGGCCGACGAGGACCACTTCGTCCTGACCGGCGACTACACGCGGGGCGACACGGCCAGCATCGTGGGGCGCTACGCGATGTCGGCGTTCGGCGCCGAGGCGCTGCGGCTGATGCGGCGGGACGAACCCTACGTCGTGGACGACATGGCCGCGGACCCGCGCGTGTCCGGGGCGGACCGCGCCGCGTACGAGCAGACGCAGATCCGCGCCGTGATCTCCATGCCGCTGCACAAAGCCGGGCGCTTCGTGGCGGGGATGGCGGTGCACCAGCGTGCGCCCCGGCACTGGCTGAGCGAAGACGTGGAGCTGCTGCGCACCGTGACGCAGCGCTGCTGGGAGTCCATCGAGCGGGCACGCGCGCTGCGCAGCCTGCAGGAAAGCGAGCGCCGCCTGCGCACCGCCCTGGCCGAGGCCGAGGCCGCCCGCGACCGCGCCGAGCGCCTGCAGGCGCTTACGGCGGCGCTGGCGCGCGCCCGCACGGTGGACGACGTGGCGACCGTCGTCGTGGCCGACATGGTGGTGGCGCAGGGGGCGAAGACCGGGGCGCTGGCCGTCCGCGAAGCCGACGGCGAGGCGCTGGTGCTGCTGCGCACGGTCGGCTTTCCCGAGCCGGTGCCGGCGCACGTGAAGCGGCAGCGGCTGGACTTCCGCAGCCCCCTGACGGAGTGCTTCCGCACGCAGTCGCCCGTGTGGATCGAAAGGCGCGGAGGGCCGGAGGGGCTTGACGCACGCTTTTCGTCCATCGCGCCCGTGTGGGACGCGCTGGGCGTAGCATCCGCGGCCTTCGTTCCCCTGCTGGTGGCGGGCGAAACGGTGGGCGTGATCTCGTTCTCGTTCCATGCACCCCGCGCGTTCACCGCCGGGGAGCGCGCCTTTCTCCTGGCCGTGGGGCAGCAGGCCGCTCTGGCGGTGGAGCGCGCCCGGCTGTTCGAGGCCGAGCACGCCGCCCGCGCCGAGGCCGAGCGCGCCAACCGCGCCAAGAGCGAGTTCCTGGCCGTGATGAGCCACGAGCTGCGCACCCCGCTGAACGCCATCGGCGGGTACGCGGAGTTGATGGAGCTGGGGATCCGCGGGCCCGTCACCGAGCAGCAGTTCGAGGACCTGCGGCGCATCCAGGTGAGCCAGCGGCACCTGCTGGGGCTGATCAACGAGGTGCTGAACTACGCGCGGCTGGAAACGGGCACCGTGCGCTACGACATGGCCGACGTGAGCCTGGGCGATGCACTCGCCGCCGCCGAGGCGCTGGTGGCGCCGCAGGCCGGGGCCAAGAAGCTGTCGCTTTCCGTCACCCGGTGCCCGCCCGGGCTGACCGCCCGCGCCGACGCCGAGAAGGTGCGGCAGATCCTGGTGAACCTGCTTTCCAACGCGGTGAAGTTCACCGGGCCCGGCGGCCGCGTGGAGCTGGCGTGCGAGTCCGCCGGAACCGACGTGCACGTCCTGGTGCGCGACACGGGCATCGGCATCGCGCCCGACCAGATGGAGCGCATCTTCGAGCCGTTCGTGCAGGTGCGGGCAGACCTGGCGCGCACGGCCGAAGGCACGGGGCTGGGGCTGGCCATCAGCCGCGACCTGGCGCGCGGCATGGGGGGCGACCTGACGGCCCAAAGCACGCCGGACGCGGGCAGCACCTTCACGCTCACCCTTCCCGCGGCGGAATAGCCGGTCTCAGCTTTCCCTCCGGCGGCACGCCATGCGACGGTGCTGGCGCCGGTCCTGCTTTCCCTGCTCGGCATGAACGACGAAAACCGCGACCGCTCGCCCGCGTTTCCCACCGCTTCGCCCCCCGGCCGCGAGTCGGCCGAGCGGGTGGCGGCCTGGAAGCGGGGCGAGGAAATCGTCCGCGACCCGGCCGCCGCCGCGCCGCGCGACCCGTACCGCGGCCAGGCGCCGGCCGAGGTGGCCGACCGCGCCTTCGCCGCGCTGGCCGAGAACGTCCGCGATTACGCCATCTTCCTGACGGACCCGGAAGGCGTGATCACCTTCTGGGGCGAGGGCGCGCGGCTGATCAAGTGGTGGTCCCGGGAAGAGGCCGAGGGCTCGCACCTTCGCATGCTGTACCCGGACGGCGGCTCGGAAGACGGAACGGCCGAGCAGCACCTGGTGCAGGCGGCGGAGTCGGGCGAATACATCGGCCAGGGCCACCGCGTGCGGGCCGACACCAGTACCTTCTGGGCCCGTGTGTCGCTGACCGCGCTGCGCGACACCGAGGGAAAGCTGCTGGGCTTCGCCAAGGTCACCCGCGACCTGACGGCCAAGCGCGCGGAAGAGGCCGCCCTCCTGATCGCCCAGCACCAGGCCGAGGTGGCCATCCGGCTGAAGTCCGAGCTGCTGCAGGAGCGCGCCCACGACGAGGGGGACGAGCGGCGGACCGACGAGCTGGAGGGGGCCGCGGAGCGGCTGCGGGAGGAGCGCGCCGAGCGGTCGCGGCTGGAGGCCACGCGCTACGTCCTGCTGCGCCAGCTGATCGCCGCCGAGGAGCAGGAGCGCATCCGCCTTTCGCGGGAGCTTCACGACCAGCTTGGGCAGCTGGTGACCGCCCTTCGCCTGGGACTGCGGGGGCTGCGGAGCGGGAACGGCTCAACGGAGGCCGCGCTGGACGACCTGGAGCAGCTCACGGTGCAGCTGGCGGGCGAGCTCAGCCACATCGCCTCGGAGCTGCGCCCCCCCGCGCTGGACCGGCTGGGGCTTCAGCAGGCGCTGCAGGCGTACGTGGAAGACTGGGCCGCCCGCTACGGCATCGCCACCGGGTTCCAGCCGCTGGGCGTGGGCCCCGAGCGGTTCGCGCTCGAGTTGGAAACGACGCTCTTCCGCACCGTCCAGGAAGCGCTCACCAACGTGGCCAAGCACTCGGCCGCGCAGAACGTGAGCGTGATCCTGGAGCGGCGGCCGGGAAGCGTGGGCGTAATCGTGGAAGACGACGGCGCGGGCTTCGACCCGGCCGCCGCCGCCGCCACGGGGGCGCGCACGCGGCGCATCGGGCTGGTGGGAATGCGCGAGCGCGTGGAGCTGCTGGGGGGCACGCTGGAGGTGGAATCGGCCCCGGGCGCCGGCACCACCCTCTTCATTCGCCTTCCCACCCACGACGACGGCCCGGCCTGAGCGGGGCCGGAACGCCACCGCGCGCCGCGCGGGCCCGGCCGTCCGCTTCAGGGACGTGCCTCGTGCGTGCGATCCGTCCACGCCAATCAAAGGGTTGCTCCCCGGGCCTGGAGCAGCTACCTTGATCCCCGGCGCCATCAAGCGCGCCTACCCTCGCCTGCCGTACCCTCCCCGTTCATTCCCGGGTACCCTCACCGGCCGCCACAGCGCCCTTCGTGAACGAAGGCCCCGGGGCGCCGGCCACGCAGGCCATTCATCCGACCCCCGCACCGAGTTTCCCGCATGAAACTGTCGCGATTTCTGTGCATGCTCGCCCTGGCCGCCGCCGTGGCGGGATGCGACCGGAGCACGACCGGCGCCCGCGTCCGCGCGCCCGGCGAGCTGGCGCCCCTGCTCTCCGCCAGCGCCGAAGCGGTTCCGGGGCGCTACGTGGTGGTGATGAACGCCGCGGAGACGGGCACCGCCGCCGTGGCCCACGACGTGGTGGCCGCGCACGGAGGAACGCTCCACTTCACCTACCGCTCGGTGCTGAACGGCTTCGCGGCCAGCCTGTCGCCGGCCGCGGTCGACGAGCTGCGCCGTGACCCGCGGGTGCGCTACGTGGCGCAGGACGCCATGGCGCACCCCGACAGCGTGCAGCATGGCGCCGGCTGGGGGCTGGACCGCATCGACCAGCGCAACCTTCCCCTGGGCGGCACCTACACCTCGTCCCGCACCGGCCAGGGGGTGCGCGTGTACGTGATCGACACCGGCATCCGCACCACGCACGCCGAGTTCGGCGGACGCGCCACCGTGGGCATCGACTACGTGGGCGACGGGCAGAACGGGCAGGACTGCCACGGGCACGGGACGCACGTAGCCGGCACCGTGGCCGGCACCTACTCCGGGGTGGCCAAGGCGGCCCAGGTGGTGTCGGTGCGCGTGTTCCCCTGTTCGGGCGGCACGCCCTGGTCCACCCTCATCGCCGCCGTGGAGTGGGTGACGGCCAACGCATAGAAGCCGGCCGTGGCCAACATGTCGCTGGGCGGCAGCGCCTACGCGCCCATGAACGAGGCGGTGCAGGCTTCCATCGCCTCGGGCGTGGTGTACGCGGTGTCGGCGGGCAACGAGAACGGCGACGCCTGCACCCGCTCGCCCGCGGGCACCCCCGAGGCCCTTACCGTCGGGGCGACGGCCAGCAACGACGCGCGTTCGGTGTTTTCCAACTGGGGCACTTGCGTGGACCTGTTCGCGCCGGGAACCAGCATCACCAGCGCTTCGCACTACAACGACAGCTACCTGGCCACGCTCAGCGGCACGTCGATGGCGTCGCCCCACGTCGCGGGAGTAGCCGCGCTGTACCTGCAGGGCGATCCCACGGCCACCCCCGCCACGGTGGCGGCGCGCATCCTGGCCACCAGCACCGCGCGGCGGCTGCAGGGGCTGGGCACCGGGTCGCCCAACCGGCTGCTCTTTTCCAGGCTGGCCGAAGAGGGCCCGGGCGGGGCCATCGTCCTGAACCCCGTGGCGCTGGCCCTTACCTTCGTGCGCCCCGTGCCCGGGATGCCCGCGGCGGCGGAGGCGCCCGCGGAAGCGGGTCCCGCGCAGGTGTTCCAGGCCACGGGGCAGGGCGAAGGCAAGACGGCCGCGGACGGCGCGGGCACCGCCGCCACCGCCACCGCCACCGCCACGGTGCTGTCGAGCCCGGTCCTGCTGATCAACGCGGGCACCGGCACGCTGGAGTGGGACGCCGTCGGCGACCGGCCCTGGCTTTCGGTGAGCCCCGGCAACGGCACCCTGACCTCCGGGTCGCTCGCGGGGCTCACCTCGGTGGTGGACGCGAGCGCCCTTTCCCCCGGCACCCACACGGGCAAGCTGACCGTTTCGGACCCGGCCGGGGTGAACACGCCGGCGCAGGTGAACGTGACGGTGGGGGTGGCGCAGGCGCAGGAGCTGGTGCTGGACACGCCCCTGACCGGCCTGGCGGGACCGTACGGAACCGAGGCGTACTACGCCGTGTCGGTGCCCGCCGGGACCGCCACGCTCAGCATCGGGACCAGCGGGGGAACGGGCGACGTAGACCTGTTCGTGCGCTACGGCGAGGCCCCCAGCACCAGCCGGTTCGACTGCCAGTCGTGGTCGGCCGGGACCGCGGAAAGCTGCGTGTTGCCCAGCCCGCGCGCGGGTACGTACTACGTGATGGTTCGGGGTTGGAGCACGTACTCGGGTGTCACGCTGCACGCCGCGGGCGGCGGGCCTCCGGCCGCTCCCTCCGGCGTGGTCCTGCGCCCCCTGACCACGGCGTCGCTGCGTCTCACCTGGGCCGACTCGGTCGCGAACGAAACCGGGTTCACCGTGTCGAGGCGGAGCGAGCCCTCGCCGGGAACGTGGACGGCGTGGGCGGACGCCGGGACGACGGCGGCCAACGCCGTGCGGTTCAACCACATGGCGTCGGCGGGCGTGAACTACCAGTACCGGGTGCGCGCCTGCAACGCGGCGGGGTGCTCGGCGTGGGTGGCCAGCGCGCCGGCCCGCATTCCCACCTCCCTCCCTTCCGCGCCGTTCGGCCTGTCGGCCGTGGCGGCGGGAGCCAACCGCGCGGCGCTCACCTGGACGGACGGCAGCGTCGACGAAGCCTCGTTCTCGGTCGCCCGCTCGCTCCGCGGCGGCGACGGCAGCTGGGGACCGTTCGAGGCGGCGGGCTCCGCACCGGCCGGGGTGACGAGCTTCACCAGCACCGGGCTGCTGGCCGGCGGCACCTACCGCTTCCAGGTGAACGCCTGCAACGTCGTGGGGTGCTCGGGATGGGCCGCCAGCGGCCCGGTGGTGCTGCCCACCGTTCCCGCGGCGCCGACGGGGCTGACGGGTACCGTGGTTTCCGGCACCTCCATCCGGCTGAGCTGGATGGACGCCAGCAGCAACGAGGCCTCGTTCCAGCTTACCCGCGCCCTGGTAAGCAGCACGGGGACGGTGGGCGAGTTCGTGGAGGTGGCGACGCTGCCGCCCAACCGTACGACGTTCACCAGCACGGGGCTCGTTCCCGGCACCACCTACCGGTTCCGGGTGAGGGCGTGCAACCTGGCCGGGTGCGCCGCGCGGGCCACCAGCCCCGGCGTGAGCATCCCGCCGGTCCCGGGCACGCCCATGGCCCTCACCGCGTCCCCGTCTTCGGGCGCCATCCGGCTGACCTGGACGGACGGCCCCGGCGAGACCTCCTATCTTCTCAGCCGCTCGCTGCGCAACCCGGACGGCACGTGGGGGGCGTGGTCGCCGCCGGTGTCCCATCCGGCGAACACGGCGCGGGTGGACGACACCGGGCTCCTGGCGGGCCGTGTGTACGGCTACCAGCTGCGCGCCTGCAACGTGTCGGGGTGCTCGCAGAAAGCGACGGCCGTCGCGGCCACGCCGGCGAGCTGACCGCCGGGCGCACCGCGTGATGGAAGAAAGGGCCGGCTCCGCGACGGGGAGCCGGCCCTCGGCGCGTGGGCACCATTCTGGCAACGCGGCCGCGGCTCGCGGCGCCACCGGAGGGCCGCCACCACCGAACGCGAACTCCGGCCGCCGTGCCCCCTGGGCGCCCGGCCTTTCCGCCCTGAACGATGCAGCGGTGACCCCCATCGAAACCAGCCCCCCGGCGGGCGCGCCCGCGGGTAGCGACCTGCCCGCCGAGCACTACCGGCGGCAGCTGGACACGCTCGCCCGGAACGCCACGCTGGCGCTGTTCATCATGGACGAGCACCAGCGGTGCACGTTCATGAACCCCGCCGCCGAGCAGCTCACCGGCTACACCCTGGCCGAGGTGCAGGGGAAGGCGCTCCACGACTACGTGCACCACACGCGCCCCGACGGCACTCCCTATCCTCTGGAGGAATGCCCCATCGACCGGGCGTTTCCCCAGAACATGCGCGAGCAGGGCGAGGAAACGTTCGTCCACAAGGACGGGCACTTCTACCCCGTGGCCTTCACCGCCAGCCCCATCCGCGACGGGGAGCGCACGGTGGGCACCATCATCGAGGCGCGCGACATCACCGAGGACCGGCGGGCCGAGGCGGAGCGCCGTCGGCTGCTGAACGACCTGGAGATGGAGCGCGCCCGCCTGCGGACGGTGTTCCAGGAGTCGCCCGCCTTCATCGCCATGCTCACCGGGCCCACGCACGTCTTCGAGCTGGCCAACCCGCCGTACTACCAGCTGGTGGGGCACCGCGACATCCTGGGGAAGACGGTGGCCGAGGCCCTTCCCGAGGTGGTGGAGCAGGGCTTCCTGGCGCTGCTGGACAACGTGTACACCACCGGCCAGCCCTTCATCGGCACGGAGCTGCCGGTGGCGCTGCAGCGCGAGGCGGGCGCGGGGATGGAGGCGCGCTTCGTCAACTTCGTCTACCAACCGCTTCCCGGGCCCGGCGGCACCGTCGCGGGGATCCTGGCGCACGGGGTGGACGTCACCGAGATGGTGGAGCAGCGCCGCCGCCTGGAGGAGCAGGCCACCGAGATGGAGGCCCAGACCGAAGAAATGACGGTGCAGGCCCAGCAGATGGAAGACGTGCAGGTGGAGCTGGAAACGTCCAACGAGCAGCTGCAGCACGCCATCGAGGAATCCGGCCGCGAGCGCGCGCAGCTGGCCGCCGTCATCGAGAACGCGCCCGTGGGCATCATCATCGCCGAGGCCCCGTCGGGCGCCATCGTGATGGGAAACCCCCGGCTGGAGGAGATTTTGGGGCACCCGCTCCTGCGTTCCGAAAGCGTGGAGGCGTACCGCGAGTGGACGGGCTACCACCCCGACGGCCGGCGGGTGGAGGGGCACGAGTACCCGCTGGCCCGGGTGCTCGCCACCGGCCAGCCCGCCGGGCCGGACCCGTACCTGTACGAGCGCGGCGACGGCGTGCGCCGGTGGGTGCAGATCACCGGCGTGCCCATCCGCGACGCCCGCGGCGAAATGACCCATGCGCTGGTGGTGCTGGACGACGTCGATGCCGAAAAGCGCGCGGCCGCGGAGAGCGAGGCGCTGATCGGCCAACTGGCCGCGGAGCGCTCGCGGCTGCGCGAGCTGTTCATGCAGGCCCCCGCCATGATCGCCGTCCTGCGCGGGCCGGAGCACGTGTTCGAGCTGGCCAACCCGCCGTACCTGGCCTCGGTGGGCGGGCGCGAGGTGCTGGGCAAGACCATCCGCCAGGCCGTTCCCGAGGTGGAGGGGCAGGGCTACTTCGAAATGCTGGACGGCGTGTACGCCAGCGGCCAGGCCGTGGTGGGCAACGAGTCGCCGGTGCTGATCGACCGGCGGGGCACCGGCCAACTGGAGGAGGGCTTCTACAACTTCGTCTTCCAGCCGCTGCGCGACGGCGGCGCCGTGAGCGGCATCCTGATCCACGCGGTGGAGGTCACGGACCAGGTGCGGGCCCGCGTGGCGGTGGAGCGCCTGGAAGAGCGGCTGCGCCTGGCCCTGGACGCCGCCGACGTGGGCACCTACGACTGGGACGTGTCGGGCGAAGCGCTGACGTGGGACCCGCGGGCGCGGCGGATCTTCGGCGTTCCGCAGGAGGGAGAGGTGACCTACGACACCTTCCTGGAGATCGTTCACCCCGACGACAAGGACCGGGCGAACACCGCCGTCGCCGCGGCCATGGACCCGGCCGGACGGGGCGAGTTCGCCACCGACTACCGCATCGTGTGCCCCGACGGCGAGCACCGCTGGGTGCGCGCCGTGGGCCGCGTGTCCTTCGCGGGCCAGGGCGGGGCCCGCAAGCCGGCGCGCTTCCTGGGCACGGTGCAGGACATCACCGAGCGGCGCGCGGACGAGGCCGAGCGCGAGCGGCTGATCGCCGAGCTGGAGACGGGGCAGGCCCGCCTTCAGCAGATCTTCGCCGAGGCGCCCGCCGTCATGGCCCTGTACTCCGGGCCCGACCACGTGATCACCCTGGTGAACCCCACCTGGGAGCAGACGGTGGGCAAGCCCAACGCCGTGGGCCGGCCCTTCCGCGACGTATTCCCGGAGTTCGCGGGAACGGGGCTGTTCGAGATGCTGCAGCGCGTGTACGAAACGGGCGAGCCCTTTCACGATCCCGAGGTGAACGTGCCGCTGGAGCGGTTCGGGAGCGGGGTGATGGAAGACACCTGGTGGAACCTGGTGTGGCGGCCGCTGGCCGGCGCCGGCGCGCACGGGCGCGACATCCTGGTGCACGCCGTAGAGGTGACGGCGCAGGTGCGCGCCCGCCGGGAGGTAGAAGCCAAGGCCGACGAGCTGGGGCGGCTGGCGCGGCAGCTGGAGGCCAGCAACAAGGAGCTGGACCAGTTCGCCTACGTGGCCAGCCACGACCTGAAGGCGCCCCTGCGCGGCATCGCCAACCTGTCCAGCTGGATCGAGGAAGACCTGGGCGACCGCGTGACCGACGAGGCGCGCGAGCACCTGGAATTGCTGCGCGGCCGGGTGCACCGGATGGAGGGGCTGATCGACGGCATCCTCCAGTACTCCCGGGCCGGGCGGGTGCGCGAAGAGCCGGAGGAGGTAGACGTGCAGGCGCTGCTGGAAGAGGCCGAGGACCTGCTGGCCCTGCCCGCGGGGTTCGAGGTGCGGGTGCCCGAACCGCTGCCGCGGATGACGACGGAGCGGCTGCCTCTGCAGCAGGTGTTCATGAACCTGATCGGCAACGCGGCCAAGTACAACACCAGCCCCGCGCCCTCGGTGCAGGTGACCGCGGGCGACCTGGGAAGCGCCTTCGAGTTCAGCGTGGCCGACAACGGACCCGGGATTGCACCGGAGTACCACGAGCGCATCTTCGGCATCTTCCAGACGCTGCAGGCGCGCGACAAGGTGGAGGGCACGGGCATCGGCCTGTCACTGGTGAAGAAGCTGGTGGAAAGCAGGGGGGGGCGCATCTGGGTGGAGTCTCCCCCCCAGGGGGGCGCCACCTTCCGGTTTACGTGGCCCAGGAGAGCGGACGATGTCACAGGCCGATGAGAAAATGCTGAACATTCTGCTGGTGGAAGACGACGAGGTGGACGTGATGAACGTTCGCCGCGCCTTCAAGAAGAACAACATCTGCAACCCGCTGTGGGTGGCCGGCAACGGGCTGGATGCCCTGGAGATGCTGCGGACGGGCGACATGCCCCGCGAGCGCCGGCTGGTGCTGCTGGACCTGAACATGCCGCGGATGAACGGCATCGAGTTCCTGCGGGAGCTGCGCGCGGACCCCGAGCTGCGGCCCGTGCCGGTGGTGGTGCTCACCACCAGCGACGACGAGCGCGACCGGGTGGAGGCATACAACCTGAACGTGGCGGGCTACATCCTGAAGCCGGTGACGCTGATGAACTTCGTCGAGGCGATGGCCACGCTGAACAAGTACTGGTCGCTCGTAGAGCTGCCGTAGCCATGGAGCCGGAAGAAACGCTTCGCATCCTGATCGTCGACGACGACCAGGTAGACCGCATGGCCGTCCGCCGCGCCCTTCGCGCCGGCGGGGTGACGGCCGAGGTGACCGACGCCGTGGACGTGGCCAGCGCGCTCGACGCCGTGAAGGGCGAGCCGTTCGACTGCGTGTTCCTGGACTACAACCTTCCGGGGGGCGACGGCCTGCGGGTGCTGCGCGGCATGCGCGAGTCGGGGGTAGACGCGCCCGTCATCATGCTCACCGGCCAGCAGGACACGCAGACGGCCGTGGGGCTGATGAAGGAGGGCGCCTCCGACTACCTGCAGAAGGACGGGCTGACCCCCGAGCGGCTGGCCCAGAGCCTTCGCCACGCCGTGCGCCTTTTCCGCGCCGAGGCCCAGGCGCGCGAGGCGGAGATCCGCTTCCGCACCGTGCAGGAAACCTCCCCCGACGCCTTCGTGGTGCTGCACAGCGTGCGCGGCGCGGATGGGGCCATCCAGGACTTCCGCTTCGAATACCTGAACCCCGCCGCCTGCCGCATGCTGGGGCGCACGCCCGAGGAGCTGCGGGGCCGCGCCATCATCGAAGAGTATCCCGGCAACCTCGACGCGGGGCTGTTCCGCCTGTACGCCGACGTGGTGGAAACGGGCGAGCCGCGCGAAAGCGAGGTGCACTACGCGCACGACGGGCTGGACCTGTGGCTTCGCGTGACGGCGGTGAAGCTGGGCGACGGCATCGCCGTGGGCGCCGCCGACATCTCGGGCCGCAAGCGGGCCGAGCAGGAGCGCGAGCACGCGGTGCAGGCGCGCAGCCGCTTCTACACGGTGATGAGCCACGAGCTGCGCACCCCCATCAACGCCATCCTGGGCTACAACGATCTGGTGCTGGCCGAGGTGTTCGGCCCGGTGGCCGGCGGGATCCAGGAGAGCATCGAGCGGTCGCAGCGGGCCACGCGCCACCTGCTGGAACTGGTGAACGACGTGCTGGACCTGTCCAAGCTCGAGGCGGGAAAGATGGAGATCGCCTCGGAGCCGGTGCACGTGCCGCAGCTGATCGAGGAGCTGCTTTCCACCGTGCGCCCGGTGGCCGAAAGCCGCAACACGCCGCTGGACGTGGCCGAGGGCGACTGCCCCGACCCCATCATCACCGACCCGCGGCGCGTGCGGCAGATCCTGCTGAACCTGGTGTCCAACGCCATCAAATTCGGCGAGGGCAAGCCGGTGGTCATCCGCTGCAAGCGGCGGGAGGGCGGCTGGATGGAGCTGGAGGTGGTCGACATGGGGCTGGGGATTCCCGCCGAGGACCTGCCGCGCATCTTCGACGAGTTCGTGCAGCTTCCGAATTCCGCCGAGGGAGGCACCGGGCTGGGGCTTCCCATCTCGCAGCGCTTGGCCCAGCTGCTTGGGGGCGAGCTGCAGGCCGAGTCCACCCCGGGCGCGGGCAGCCTCTTCCGGCTTCGGCTTCCGGCCGTGCACCCCGGCCACGTCGCCGTCAACTAGCGGCGTCGACGGCTGACGCCGGACTTTGGCGAAGGACGTAGGGCGCCTCCGGGATGATCTCCGGGGGCGCCTTCTTCCGTTCTCGCGAGAGTTGGATCTAGCGGAATTTCTCGAAACGCCCGATTCTACCGGCGTAGAGTTCCCCGCTGCCAGCCCCGTCCTGTCTCGCCCCCGTTTCTCCAACATGACCTTCCGCGGACCATCCCTCTGCGCGGGCCTGCTCGCGCTCGCGACGCTCGTTTCTCCCGTCCAGGCACAGAACGCGAGCATCTACGCCACGGCGGACTCCGTCGCGCTCGCCACGCCGGAGACGGTGACCCGCCAGATCGCCACGCTGGGCGCCCACTTCCAGGCAGCGCTCCCCGGTGAGCGCGACCGGGCGCGGGCGATCTATCGCTGGATGGTGGAAAACATCGCGTACGATGCGCCGCTGTTCTTTCGCGGCGGGGGCGTCCTGGCGACCAACTCACAGTTCCCGGAGCGAGTGCTCCGGCGCCGCCTGGGGGTTTGCGAGGGATTCTCCGGCCTGTACACGGCCGTGGCCCAGGCGGCGGGGCTGGAGGCGCGCTCGGTGGTGGGTGACGCCAAGGCGTACAGCACGGACCCGCGCCGGCCGTTCCGCATCCAGCAGCATGCCTGGAACGCGGTCCGGGCCGATGGCGAGTGGCTGCTCCTGGATGCATCCTGGGGAGCGGGCGACATCGAGGGGCGGCAGTTCGTCCGCCGGCCTCGCGACTTCTACTTTGCCACCCCACCCGAAATCCTCGTGTGGTCGCACCGCGGCCGGACCGCGGCCGACCAGCTCCTCGACCAGCCGGTTTCGGCCCAGGAGTTCGAGCGGATGCCCTTTACGCACCCGGGGCTCTGGTCGCTCGGTTTTTCGCCGGACCAGCTTCGCCAGGCGTACCAGCAGCCGCGGTGGCCTGGCCTGGTGAGCGCGTACGGCGCCCCCGGCCTGGACGTCACCGTGGTGGAAGCGCCGCTGACGGCCAACCTGCCCAGTGGCGTTCCGCAGCGGTTCTCGCTGCGCGCGGGCGCGGCGACCGAGGTGGTGGTGGTGAGCGGAACCACGTGGACCAAGCTGCAGCGGGAGAACGACACGTTCACCGGAAACGCGGCGCTGACGGGACCTGAACTGGTCGTGATGACCCGGTATCCCGAGCGGCCCGAAGGCGTCATCGTGCTGAAGTACACGCAGTAAGCCTTGTCCCGTGGATCGATGGACGGAGGGCCGGCCCCGCGATGCGGAGCCGGCCCTCTCCTTTTCTCCCCCGGACGCGATCAGTACCGGGCGCCTTCCGCGGCAAGCTCGTCGACCAGCAGCGGGAACCACGCCGTGTAGCGTTCCGGCTCCTCGTCCACGTCGCGGCGGATTTCTTCCAACGGCACCCAGCGCCATGCCTGCACCTCCGCGGGGTTCGGCCGCGGCTCGTCGCCGTCGTACAAGGCCGTGAACACGTGGTCATACTCGTTCTCCACCAGGCCGCCGCCGACATCCGCGTGATAGCGAAGGTGGAACAGGGGCTTCAGCTTGCAGTCGATGCCCATCTCTTCGGCCAGGCGGCGCCGCGCGGCCTTGCGCACGTCCTCGCCCGGGCGGGGATGCCCGCAGCAGGCGTTGGACCACAGCCCGGCCGAGTGGTACTTGCCCGCGGCGCGGCACTGCAGCAGCATCTCGCCCGCGCGGTTGAAGACGACCACGGAAAAGGCGCGGTGAAGCGCGCCCTCAGCGTGGGCGGCCAGCTTTTCGGCCGTCCCGCACTCCACGTCGTCCCCATCTACCAGGATCACCCGTTCTTCGCTCACGCCGCGCTCCTCATCCGCGCACCCGCCTCGCCAATCCGCCTTCCCTTCCACTCCATGGTACCCCGCCGCGTTCCCACGTACGACTTCAGCGCGATCGCCGTCAGCAAAATGCTACCCGCAGGATGGAGGAGCGCGGAGCGGATGCCGTGCCGAAACAGAAGCACGCCGCACGCCCGCACCGCCGCCAGCAAGGCCAGCGGCACCAGGGCGCCGCGCACCCCCAGAGCGACGCCCAGCCACGGGTAGATGGCCACGATGCCGAACACCGCCAGGGCCGCCACGAAGGGCGCGGGCCGTCCTCCCGCCAGCGCGTAGACGTTCTTGCCGAAGCCTTCCCACAGCGCCGTGGGATCGCGGTACATCCGCACGCTCACCATCGAGTGGGAGACGAGGGGTAGCAGGCGATGCCCCGCCTCCTTCACCCGTCGGCCGAGCGCGACATCCTCGAGAACCGTCTCCCTCACGCCGGCGTGCCCGCCGCACGCGGCGTACGCGGCGCGGGTGAACGCCAGCCACTGCCCGTTCGCCATGGACAGCGACGGTGCGCGCACCCGGGGGACCAGGGCCAGCGGCAGGAGCGCCAGCACGGGCAGCTGCGCCACCAGCGGCACCACGGCGCTTTCGATCCACCCGTCCAGCTGGTGCCGGGGGATGACGGTCGCGGCCCCGGCGTTCGCGGACTGCATGGCGGCGATCGTCCGCTCCAGCGCGGTGGGGAGGGGAAGGACGTCCGCGTCGCAGAACACCAGCACCTCACCGCTGGCGGCCGCGGCCAGTTGGTGGCACGCCCACGACTTTCCCATCCACCCCGGCGGCGGCGGGCGTCCCGGCAGCAGGCGGAGCCGCGCACCGCCGATCGACGCGTGCTCCTGGACCACGGCCGCCGTGTCGTCGTCCGAGCCGTCGTCCAGCACCAGGATCTCCAGCTTGGGATAGTCCAGCCGAAGCAGGGCGGGGAGCAGGGCGCGCAGGTTGGCCTCCTCGTTCCGCGCGGGCACCAGGATGCTGACCACAGGGTGCGAAGACGGATCGCCCGCCGCTTCCAGCCGTCGTGCGGCTGCCAGGTTCCACAGTGCGACCGCCAGCATGACCGCGAGCAGGATGGTGGAGGCCAGTGATACGACCATCATCGCGTCCCCTCCGACCACGCATCTCCGGCTTCCTCGCCGTGCTCCGCCAGGAAACCGAGCACGGCATCGATCTCCTTTTCCACACGCCGCTCCAGTTCCTCCGCCGCCACGCGTCCCTCGACACCTTCGCCGACGGAGACGAAGAACGTCGGCGCGACGGTATTCAGTGGCTCGGCGTGGATGCCTACGGGAAGGACGTGGGCGGAGAGGCGCCGGGCGAAGACCTCCACCCCGCGCCGGAAGCCCAGCGGACGGCGGTGCGAGGGCCAGATGCGCCCCTGCGGAAAGAAGACGACCGTGGATTCCGGTCGTTCCCGGAGCCGCGCCCGCAGGAATCCCAGGGCGCGGGAAACGGAGCCCGCAGACGTGGGATCTACGCCCACGACGCCCATCAGCCGGAAGTAGGGAAAGCGCGCCAGCTCCGCGCTCGACATCACCGTGTACATCGGCGCGCCCGGGCGAAGAGTGCGCTGCACCTCGCGCAGCACGAAGCCGTCCCACCAGCTCACGTGGTTGGTGGCCAGCAGCAGCGGCCGGTCCGTCGGGGGAGGAGGCGCGGCGAAGGAGACGCGCACGGCGTGCACGCGCCGCCGCATCCACGGGCGAAAGAACAGCTCGAACGCCGCCACCGCCGGGCGCGAAAAGCGGCTGTTCATCCGCCCGATGCCTCCAACGCCGCCTCCAGCGCAAGCCGCTGCCCCGCCGTGGGGTTGCCGTGCCTGAGGACGAATTGCGTGATGGCAGCGTACAGCTCCGGCGGATACTCCCCGCGCGCTTCCGGGAGCAGCCGCGCCAGCGCCGCGAAGTCTTCGCGCACTGATGCGGTCCGGCCCAGGATCGCCGGCAGGTAGTAGCAGCTCATCAGCCGCAGATAGCGCACTTCCGGGTGATCCGGGTGCGCGGCGACGACGGCGTCCATCGCGGCCAGCCCCTCGCGAAGGTGCCGCAGGCGGGCGGGGGGCCAGGTGCCGTGCTTGGCCCGGAGCGTCGCCAGCGCGCCATCGTACGCGGTCAGCGCGGCATCCAGGCCGCTCCCCGCCCGTACCGCGCCGGCCGCGCGCACCTCGCGAAGCGCCCGCATCCCCCGTGCGATGGCCGACTCGTCCTGGACGGCGGACAGGTAGAGCTGGCGGACCCGCTGCAGCGGGTCCTGCCCGTGCGCCCGTGCGGGGACGGTGGAGAGCACGGCCGCGAGCAGCAGCGGAAACGCGAGACGCTGGATCAGTTCCACGTGCCTGCCTGCAGGGTTCGGCTCCGGCCGAGGCTCGCCGAGCCGCGGGAGGCGCGGAAGAGCTCCCAGAGTGCAGCAAGCGCCAGGCTCACCTTGGCGCTCGAGCGGGTGTGTGCGCGGCGCCGCAGGTTGTCGTGGCCGTTGCGTCGGATTTCGCGGTGGATGCCGCGGTACACGTGCGCCGCCACCGCCACGGGGCGGGCGAACGACGGCGGAAGGGAGGGCACCGCCTCCAGCGCGGTGCGGTAGTCGTCCTCGGCCACGGCCATCAGCTCCTCCACCAGCGCGCGCCAGGCCGGGGAGATCGTCCCGCCCGCGCACATCCGCGCCAGCATCGGCTCGGTGATGCCATGCTTGGCCATCAACTCCGCGGGCAGGTACATCCGGCCGTTCGCCCGGTCTTCGCCCACGTCGCGCAGGATGTTCGTCAGCTGCATGGCGTGCCCCATCCGCTCCGCGCGCTCCAGCACCACGGCATCGTCCACCCCCATCAATTGCGTGAGCCACAGGCCAACGGTGGATGCCACGCAAAAGGTGTAGCGGCGCAGCTCGGCCAGGGTGGCGTACCGCTCGCCGCGCAGGTCCATCCGCATTCCCTCCACCAGCGACGCGGCGTGGCGAAAGGGCACGCCGCGCGCCCCCATCTCTCCCATCACGCGGTCCAGCAGCGGCAGCCCCGTGGGATGCCCGTCGTACGCGCGGCGGGAGAGCCCGAGCCAGGCGTCCAGCAATTCCGCGGCGTCGACCCCGGCTGGCGGATCGTCCACCAGGTCGTCAGTGACGCGGCACCAGGCGTACACCCGTGCCACCCGCCCAGCGTCGTCGGGCGAGAAGAGACGAGAGGCGAAGCGGAACGAGCGGCTCCCCGTCGCCAGGTAGGCATCGACCGCATCCAGCGCCGGCACACGTGCCCGCAGCGCCGCCGCCAGGTCCGCCGCGGGGACGGTGGGAGGGACGGCGATCGGGGTCTCGACGACGACAGCCTCGCGCGCCACCGCCTCGCGAGCGCGGCCGATCCATTCATCGACGAGGCCGACCGTCGTCACGTCGTCCGGCAGGTGGCGGGAAAGCGCGTCGCGAAGCAGCCTGCCCTCCGCCTCCAGCTGCGTCAGCGCGCGCGCCATCGGGCAGCCTCGCGGCGTCGAGCGGTGAAGCGCACGCGCCGCGTGGGCCGGCTCGCCGCCGAAGCGAAGGTCCGGCGCCTGGCCGAGGATCCAGGTCCACCGCCCCTGCGCGTAGTCGCCCAAGGGCGGCTTTCCGGTGTCCGTCTGCGGGCAGTAGTCCAGCAGGTCGTCCAGCATCTGGTACAGCAGCCCCAGCCGGCGGCCCAGTTCGAACACCTCTCCCGCGTCCGCCCGCCCCTCCAGCACCGCCGCGGACGCCAGCGCGCACCCCAGCAGCTCGCCCGCCTTGCCCAGGGCGATCTCGTCGTATGCGGCGCGGGTGAGCACCTGCCCCACCGCGCGCCCCTGCGCGGCCTCGGCGGCGACGGTGCGCTCCACGGCGCGGGCGAAGAGCGTCACGAATTTCAGGCTGCCGGTGCGCGCCGCGGCCCGGTAGGCGGCGGTCAGCAGGTGGTCGCCCTGCACCAGCGCGCAGGCCACGCCGCGCGCCTTCGCCAGCGTCGGCTGGCCGCGGCGCACCGCCGCCTGGTCGATCACGTCGTCGTGAAGCAGCGACGCCTCGTGCGCCAGCTGCACGGCCAGCACCGCGTCCCAGAACCCCGCCGGCGGCTCGCCGCGCACGCCGGCGAAGGCCACCATGGGCCGCAGCAGCTGCCCCGCGGCGTCCGTCCCGGGCAGCCCCTGCGCGCCGGCCGCGGCGGACGCACCCAGGAGTCCTTCGCGAACCCGCGGCAGCAGCTCCCGCTCGCGCTCGGCGGTCACGGTCGGCGCGCTCATGCGGTCGCCCCCACCATGCTCGCGTGCGCCTGCCCGCTTCGGCCCAGCGCCCGCGCGACGAAGGCCGCACCGGCCAGCGCGGCGGCGGTGGCGGCCACGGCGCCCCACATCCCCGCGGCGACGCTCATTCCCACGGGAAGCAGCAGGTTGGCGCCGTAGAAGGCCAGCATCCACCGCGTGGGCACCCGGGCCACCCACGCATCCGCCCGCAGCGCCGCCAGCGCCGCCATCAATCCCAATCCCGTGACGTACCAGCCGAACAGGTTCAGCCAGGGCATTCCGTAGTACGCACCCGGCTGGCCCCACACCCAGTACGCGGTCGCGTGGCTCATGGCCGGGTCCAGCGCCAGGTCCCAGCTCAGCAGGATCAAGGACGCGACGAGGACTCGCGCGACCGGCCGCTCCGGCAGTGCCGCGCGTGCAGCCGCGTACGAGGGCAGCGCCATGAAGAACCAGCTGAGCGGAATGACGATGGGCACCGCGCCGAACCACCGTGCGCCCAGCGCCTCGGTGTAGTGGTACTCGCCGAAGGGAATGCCCGCGCCGGTGCCCAGCAGCTCGCTACACAGGCTCAGCAGGTACAGCGCGCAGAAGGCCGGCACCCAGCGCCTCCCCGCGTACAGCGACAGCACCGCGGCCAGCACCGCCCAGGCAAGGTAGATCTGCGCCTGCGCAAAGAACTGGAAGGAGATGCCGTAGAAGCGCGCGAACTGGGGATAGCGGGCCAGGAGCCCGGGATGCAGCCCAAAGGTGGCGTAGCCGAACAGGGCGAACGCCGTGAACGCGTACAGCACCATCAGCCCCGCGCCGGGAAGGCGGGCCGACAAGGATGGGGCGGATGAGCTGCGCATTCGGTATTTCCCTGCGGCTGATGTCACGCCGTGCTCGCCCGGCCGGGGACGGCCGTGAGCGTCGCAGGGACGATACATGGTTTGTATAAGGCTTGTCAAGCATCTGTTCATAGGGTAGCTTGACGGTACTTCGACAGGGAGCGCAGATGCAGGCGTCCGAAACGCTGCCGCGGTACCCCATCCGCGTCGCGGCCCGTATGACCCGGCTTTCGCCCCACGTGCTGCGCGCCTGGGAGCGCCGGTACGACGTGGTGCAGCCCGGGCGCGACGCCGCGGGAGGCCGCCTGTACTCCGAGGCCGACATCTCACGGCTCCGCCAGCTGCGCCTGGCCACGGAGGCGGGGCACGGCATCAGCCAGGCGGCCTCGCTGTCTGTCGGCGAGCTGGCCGCGCTGGTGGGCGACGATGACCTCCCCCGCGCGCCGCAGGGCCGGCCGCGCGCGGGGGCGGGCGCCTTCGTCTCGTCCGCGCTCGATGCGGTGGAAGCGATGGACGCGCCGCGCCTGTATGCCACGCTGATGGGTGCCGCGGTGACGCTGCCCTCGCACGAGTTCACCGACGGCGTGGTGGTTCCCCTGCTGCACCGCGTGGGTGACCGGTGGGCGCAGGGCCGCATCACCCCGGCGCACGAGCACGTGCTTTCCGCGCAGGTGGGCCGCGTGCTGGCCTGGCTGGCGGAGTCGCTTCCCGTGCCGCGCGGCGCCCCGGACGCCGTAGCCGTGGCGCCCCGCGGCCACCGGCACGAGTTCGGCGCGCTGCTGGCCGCCGTGGCGGCGGCGCAGGAGGGGTGGCGCGTCACCTACCTGGGCGCCGACCTCCCGGCGGCCGACATCGCCACGGCCGTCGCCGTCCGCGGCGCCCGCGTGGTGCTGCTGAGCGCGGTGCTGGAAGACGATGCGGATGCGCTTCATACGGAAGTACGCGAAATACGCGCCGCCGTGGCAGAGGGCGTCACTCTTTTCGTGGGCGGGCCCGGCGCCCAGGCGGCGGCCGTGCCCCTGCGGCGCGCGGGCGCCGTGCCGCTGCGCGACCTCGACGAGCTGCGCACGGCGTTGAACGACCTTCATCCTGGTGGGGCAGAGGCATGAGCGGCAGCCGCGCGGTGGTCATCGGCAGCGGGTTCGGGGGATTGGCGGCGGCGGTGCGGCTGCGCGCCCGGGGCTACGCGGTCACGCTCCTGGAGGCGCTGGACCAGCCCGGGGGCCGGGCGCGCGTCTTTCGCCAGGACGGCTTCACCTGGGATGCCGGGCCCACGGTGATCACCGCGCCCTACCTGCTGGAAGAGCTGTTCGCGCTCGCCGGCCGCGACATGGCGGACTACGTCAAGCTGGTGCCGGTGGATCCCTTCTACCGCATCCTGTATCCCGACGGCAGCACCTTCGACTACGTGGGCGACGAGGAGCGGCTGATCGCGCAGATCCGCGCCATGAGCCCGCGCGACGTGGACGGCTATCGAAAGCTGGCCGCCCACGCCGAACGCATCTTCGACGTGGGCTACACACAGCTGGCCGACCAGCCGTTCGATCGCGTGGCGGACATGGCGCGGGTGATCCCCCAGATGATCCGCCTGGGCAGCCACCGCAGCGTGTACGGGATGGTGTCGCGCTACATCCACGACGAGCGGCTGCGGCAGGCGCTCACCTTCGAGCCCCTGCTGGTGGGCGGCAACCCGTTCAGCACCACGTCCATCTACCTGCTGATCCACTGGCTGGAGCGAAAGTGGGGCGTGCACTTCGCCCTGGGCGGCACCACCAGCATCGTGGCCGGGCTGGTGAAGCTGCTGGGGGAGATGGACGTGGACGTGCGGATGAACTCGCCCGTGGAGGAGATCGAGGTGTCCGGCGGGCGGGCCGTGGCGGTGAGGACGGCGGATGGGCAGCGCTTCGCCGCCGACGTCGTCGTCAGCAACGCCGACCCGTCGCGCGTCTATGGGCAGATGATTGCGCCCGCGCATCGGCGGCGGCACACGGACCGGTCGCTTCGCCGCCGCAGGCAGTCGATGAGCCTGTTCGTCGCTTACTTCGGCAGCCGCAAGCAGTTCCCGGAGCTGGCCCACCACACCATCGTCCTGGGAAACCGCTACAAGCCGCTGCTGGACGACATCTTCACCCGCCGCGTGCTGGCCGACGACTTCTCCCTCTATCTGCACGCGCCGACGAGGACGGACCCGTCGCTGGCGCCGGAGGGGAACGAAGGGTTCTACGTCCTGTCCCCCGTCCCCAACACCCGCGCGGGGATCGACTGGAGCCGCGAAGCGCAACCGTACTGGGAGCGCATCCGGGACTCGCTGGAAAAGCGCCTCCTCCCCGGCTTGGGGGAGAGCCCGGTGAAGCCGTTCTTCCTGACGCCGCACGACTTCGAGCACACGCTGCGGTCGGAGGATGGCGCGGCGTTCGGGCTGGAGCCCATCCTCACCCAGTCCGCGTACTTCCGCTACCACAACCGGTCTGAGGATGTGGGCGGGCTGTACTTCGTCGGCGCGGGAACGCACCCGGGCGGCGGCGTTCCCGGCGTGCTCTGCTCGGCGCGGGTGCTGGACCGCGTGGTCCCCGCTCCCCGGCGCGCCGCGTGAGCTATCTCGCCTTTCTGCTGGTGTTCATCGTCCCGCCCCTTCTCGTCCTGGCGTGGACGCAGCGGCGGCGCCTGCCCGGCATCCATCTGCGTGCGGGGCGGTTCCTGGCACTGATGGCGCTGATCGCGCTCGTCTACACCACGCCGTGGGACAACTACCTGATCTGGCGCGGGGTGTGGAACTACGGAAGCGACCGCGTGGTGGGCACCATCGGCTACGTGCCGGTGGAGGAGTACCTGTTCTTTCTCCTGCAGCCGCTGCTGACCGGCCTGTTGCTCTGCTCGCTACTTCCCACCAGCCCATCGATGGCGGGCAACGCCAGCCGGTGGACGGGCGCGCTGGTCTACGCCGCCGCGGCGCTGGCGGGCGGGCTGCTGCTGACGTTCGAGAAGGGCACCTACCTGGGTCTGATCCTGGCCTGGGCGGCGCCGGTGCTGGCGCTGCAGTGGGCGTACGCCGGGCGCGAGATCTGGGCGCGGCGCCGCGTCTTCGCGCTCGCCGTCGGCATCCCCACGCTGTACCTGTGGATGGCGGACGCCGTGGCCATCCACCTCGAAATCTGGCGGATCAGCCCGGCGCACACGCTGGGGCCCTCGCTGGGCGTGCTGCCGCTGGAGGAAGCGGTGTTCTTCCTGGTCACCAACCTCCTCGTGGTGCAGGGGATGATCCTCTTTCTCCATCCACCCGCGAGGGCCGCGTGAGGGGCGGGCACGATTACGACGTCATCGTGGTCGGCGCCGGGCACAACGGGCTGATCACGGCCGCGTACCTGGCGCAGGCGGGCTACCGCGTGGGGGTCTTCGAGAAGCGTTCGATCGTCGGCGGGGCCGTGGCCACGGAGGAGATCGTCCCCGGCTACCGCTTCGACCTGGGCGGCAGCGCGCACATCCTCATCCGCCTGACGCCCGTGGTCGAGGAGCTGGGGCTGGAGCGCTTCGGGCTGGAGTACCTGGAGCTGGACCCGCTCTTCTTCGCCCCGTTCGAGGACGGCGACTCGCTGTTCATCCACCGCGACGCCGACCGCACGGCCCAGGAGCTGGAGCAAAAGTACCCGGGCGAGGGCGATGCGTACCGCCGCCTGATGGACGACTGGCGCCCCTTCGCGCGGCTGGTGAAGGACGCCTTCCTGGAGGTGCCCAGCCCTTTTCAGCTGGGGAAGCGCTTCCTCTTCAACCGGGCCTTCGGGCGCGACTGGCAGCGCGCGCTGCGCACCATCCTGCGCCCGTACGGCGAGGTGGTCGACGAGTACTTTCGCGAGGAAAAGGTGAAGGCGCCGCTGGTGTGGATGGCCGCGCAGTCCGGCCCGCCGCCCACGGAGCCGCTGACGGCGCCCTTCCTCCTCTGGCAGCCGCTCTACCACGAGGGCGGCATCGCCCGGCCGCGCGGCGGCTCGGGGGTGCTCACGCAGGCGCTGGCCCGGCACGTAGAGGCGCACGGCGGCTACGTCCACACGGGCGCGGGGGTGGACGAGATCCTGGTCGACGACGGACGGGCCGTGGGAATCCGGGTGCGCGGCCAGCCGTACACCGCCCGCGCCGTGGTGTCGGGAACGCACGCGGTGGAAACGTTCGGACGGCTGCTGCCGGTGGAGCACCGGCCACCCGCCGCGCGCGGGATGCAGGTGGGGAACGGCTTCGGCGCGGTGCTGCGGCTGGCGCTGGACTCGCCAGTGGAGTACGTGGCGCACCCAGGACGCGAGGCAAGGGTAGGGCTCCAGCTGCTGTGCCGCGACCGCCAGCAGATCCTGTCGGCGTACGGCGACTACCTGCGCCGCGAGCCCACGCGCGACCCGCCCATCGTGGCGATGACGTTCAGCGCCGTCGACGACTCGCTGGCCCCGCCCGGGGGCGAGGTGCTGTGGCTGTGGGCGCAGTACTACCCGTACGAGCTGGCGGGCGGCGCCCATTGGGACGACATCGGGGAGCGCGTGGCCGACGGCATCCTGGACGCCTTCGAGAAGTACGCGCCGGGGACGCGCGGCAAGGTGGTGGGCAGCCTGTTTCAGCATCCGCTCTGGCTGGAGCGGGAGCTGGGGCTGGTGCGGGGAAACGTGATGCACCTGGAGATGAGCGTCACGCAGATGTTCGCGCTGCGGCCGTTCGGGGGGATGGCGCAGTACCGGGGGCCGCTGCGCGGGATGTACCTGACGGGCGCCAGCACGCATCCGGGCGGCGGGATCATGGGCGCCTCGGGCCGCAACGCCGCGCGTGTGGTGCTGCGGGATCTGGAGAAGCGGAAGGTGTGATGGGGTGGAGCCCCTCTGGCTTCACCTGCACGCACATCCGATCCGCCGAAGCGCAGCTGTTGTAGGAATCTTCACCCCACCCGTCTAAGCGCACCTGGTGTGGGAATCTCCACCCCACCCGCCGAAGCGCACCTGTCATCCCGATGGAGCGGCCCCGGCGAACCTGCCCGTACGCCGAGATCAGCAGCGACTGAGGGATCCGCCACACAGCGCGCACGAACGCTCCAACGCTGAGGAAACACCTTGGCCAGCGGGGTTTGGGTGCGCTTCGATTGGTTGCCGGTGCATGCCGCGGGAGGCCCCTCCCCCGGCCCCTCTCCGCATGCTGCGCATGCGGAGAGGGGAGAATTCGATCGCGAATCGGCAGGTGCGGTGCGCGTGAAACACCTTGGCCGGGGTCTGGGCGCGCTTCACCGGCTGCCGGTGCACGCCGCGGCAGCCCCCTCTCCCCGGCCCTCTCCCCCGCTTCGCAGGGGAAAGGGAGAATTCGATCGTGCTCCGGCAGGTGCGGTGCGCGTGCAGGTGAAGCTCCGAACAGGACGACGCGCCAGCGGCCTGTGTCGGGGCTTTCCGCACTTCCAGCGGCGGGCTCACCCGCTCAACGCAGCGGCGACGCCACTCGCCACCGAGATGCAATCGGTAGCGGGAGGGCGCAATTCAGGTCTCCCCCTCCCCTGCGCAGCGGGGGACGGGGGCCGGGGGGAGGGGGCTCCCAAGGCATGCACCGACACCCCGTCGAACCCCGACCGACGTTCCCCCCTCTCCCGGCGCAGTTTGCCGGGGGAGGGGCCCATCCGCGGCATTCACCGACACCCTGTCGGACCCCGATCGAAGGTCTCCTCTCTCCCGCGCTGTTTGCGGGGGAGAGGCCGGGAGAGGGGCCGTTGGCGGCAACCGTGTGCCGCCTGCTTCACGGCACTTGACCCGGCCGGGACGGGACTTTACGCTGTGTTCCGCCGCGCCGAACACGGCCCGGCACCAAACCTGGCGGCCCAGGCGCGGACGCCGCGCGAGAGCGCCAACCCAACCGTGAAGAGAGACGTAACCGGGATGAGCAATTCGAAGGTGGAAGAGCGGTTCGATTCGCTGGTGGCCGAGGTGCACGACTGGGTCGAGTCGGCGGTGGCGCTGGACGAAGGCCACTTTCCCACGGAGCTGGTCAGCGACTTCAAGGACCTACTCGACGAGCTGAAGGCGTTCCTGGACGACGAGGAGTCCGTCGACTACAAGCGGAGCGAGGTCCTTGAGATCTTCGTGACGCCTGAAATGGCCGAGGTCATGCGCCGCTTCCCGCGCGTGCGGCGCCTGCTGGAGAGCGCCTGGGGCAGCGGGCTGACCGAGCGCATCGAGGAAGAAGCCTCGGGCTTCGAGTCCGACGACGAAGAAGACGACGACTGAGCACGCCGCGCGGTGGGCGGGGCTCGCGCGGCCCCGCTCCAGCCCTGCGTTCTCCGCTCCTTCGGACGCAATCGGAACCGATAACCGCGGCGTTATACGCCACGTCTGGTACGGAGTTGATCGGGATGGCGTCACGGGGCAGGGTCTCGCCTTGCGCTGGGGGGACCGCGCTTCTACAATCCCCAGTGTCCGAAAACGCTTAGTGGACAAAATGGTCGCAAGACCGGCGCCCCCGTCAGCTATGACGAAGAGTGGCGCTCGGTGCGACTCGAAGAGCTGCGCAGCTTCATGCGCGAGCTCGTACTCGAGTCGTCCCTGCGTCCCGCGGCCAAGCGCGTGGGCCTGGGGCACGAGGCGCTGCGCAAGTTCATCATCGGCGAAACCGAGCGTCCGCACGAGCGCAGCCGCCGGGCCATGGGCCAGCTGTACCTGGAGCGGAAGCGGCTTTCGGTGGCCGAGGGCGAGGCGGCGCCCACCGCGGGGCAGCTGAAGCTGCTCCTGCCGCGCGGGCTGGAAAAGGCCAGCGCCGAGATCAGCGCCGTATTCGAAGTCTTCCGAGGGATGTCGCGGCCGCCCGCGCTGGCGGCAGACCTGGAGCGCTGGCTTCTGCGGCGCCTGCAGGCCGAGTACGCGCGAGAGGTGCCCTACCCCTCGGCCAGCCGCAGGCGCCGCGAAAAGGCGCCACCGGGCGACGCCGCCCCCACGAAGTGAGTCCGCCCGCCCTCGTTCGCGACGGCGGGCGTTCTTTTTGAGGAGGGGGCGATCGGGCCCGTACGTTCCTTGGATTCTGCTGATGCGCATCTACGCGATTTCCGACCTTCACACCGACTTTCGCGAGAACCGCGAGGCGCTCGAACGCGCGGTGGGGCACGGCCACCGGGGCGACGCGCTGATCATCGCCGGTGACGTGGCAGATTCCGAGGCGGTGCTGCGCGACACGCTGCAGCTGCTGGTGTCGCGCTTCGCCGAGGTGTTCTTCGTTCCGGGCAACCACGAGCTGTGGGTGCGGGCGGAGGAGCGCACGTCGGTAGACAAGTTCCACGCAGTGCTGCGAGTGTGCGAGCAGGTGGGGGTGCGCACGCGCCCGGCGCGGGTGGGCGGCGCGTGGGTGGTGCCGCTCTTCTCGTGGTACGACGCCTCGTTCGACGTGCGCGGCGAAGGCGTGCAGGCCGAGCTGGAGGCGTGGTCGGACCTGTACTTTTGCCGCTGGCCGGACGACGTGGAGCGGGTGGACCAGTTCTTCCTGGCGATGAACGAGCCGCACGTGCACGAGTACGACGCCCCGGCCATCACCTTTTCGCACTTCGTCCCCCGGCCGGAGCTGCTGCCCCGCGTCCACTCGCTGAGCTTCAAGGGCCTGCCGCTGGTGGCCGGATCACTGGGCATCGACGAGCAGGTGCGGCGCGCCGGCGCGGCGGTGCACGTCTTCGGGCACTCGCACATCGCACGGGACGAGGTGATCGAGGGCGTGCGCTACGTGCAGAACTACTTCCGCCGCGCCGAGGTGGCCGCCGGCGCCAGCCCCTTCCAGCTGGTGTGGGACGGAGAAATGCATCCGCTCTCCTCCTGACCGCTCACCCGTTCCCCGGCCCGCCATGGACGCACCTACCCCCGCCCGCCAGACCGCCCTGCGCCGCCTGGACGCGCTGAGCCACCTGCTCGACAACTCCATCCGGGTACCCGGAACGCAGGCGCGCTTCGGGCTGGACGCCGTGATCGGGCTGATCCCCGGCTTCGGCGACGCGGCGGGCGCCGTGGTTTCGGCCTACGTGGTGGTGCAGGCGGCGCGGCTGGGCGCATCCGTCCCCACGCTGATCCGGATGCTGCTGAACGTGGGGGTCGAGGCGGTGGCGGGGGCGGTGCCCGTGCTGGGCGACCTGTTCGACGCGGCGTTCAAGGCCAATGCGCGCAACGTGACGCTGCTGCGGCGGGAGATGGACCTGCCGGGCAGCACGCGCCGCTCCAGCAAGTCCGTGGTCGGCGCGGTGATCGTCGCCCTCGTCGTGATCCTGGGCGGCATCGGCATCCTGGCGTACCTGGCGGCGCGGGCGGTCTGGAACGTGATTACCTGAACGGAAAAGAAGGCATCACACGGAGGGCACGGAGGGCACAGAGGAGGAAACAACGGAGCCCTCCGCCGTTCCCCCGTGACCTCCGTGCCCTCCGTGTGAGACCCGCAGTTGCCGTTTAGCTTTAGCTGAGGCCGCCGCCTGACGCGGGGTCTTCGCGCGGGGCCGGGCGCGCGCTGCCCGAAGTTCCCGGCATGGGATCGCTGCGGTCGCCCGGACGGTTCTCCATTCCGCCGGAGCGGCTGCCGTTCAGGATGTTCTCGCGGCCCACCTGCCCCGGCCCGTCGAACGCCTCGCGCGGGGTGATCTGCCCGCCGTCTTCCCGCTCGCGCTCCCTCACGGGCCCGCCGCGCAGCCCCTCGTTCTCGCTGTTCTCCGCGCCCTGCGTGGGCGCCGCGTCCAGGCCGCGCTCCACGCGGCCGGGGTTCACCTCGCTCTGGGCTTCACGATCCTGCATCTGCGCCTCCTGTCAGGGTTTCCGTCATCCGTCTGGGAACCGGGACGTCGCAAGCCACGGGCCGGAGGGGGCCCCTCGCAAACTGCGCGGGAGTTGGGAGCCAGCCATCTGTCATCCAGAGGCCCAAGCGCGTCAGACCAGCCCCGAGCACATCCTTGGCGGGCCGAAGGATCTTGCCTGGGGCACCTTGAAGCTTGGGCGCGGCAGCGGCACGGATGCGTGGGCCTCGGTCTCGGCGCGGATGGGGGATGGTGGGGCGTTTCGATGGGCGCCGGTGCATGCCCCGGGTGGCCCCTCCCCCGGCCCCTCCCCGCATGCTGCGCATGCGGAGAGGGGAGAATTCGATTGCGGTTCGATCGGCACCGGTGCATGCCTCTGGGAGCCCCCTCCCCCCGGCCCCCCTTCCCCCGCTTCGCAGGGGAGGGGGAGACCTGAATTGCGCTTCGGCAGGCCGCGTGCACTGAAGCACGCGTGCAGTCCGCGAAGGCGGACTTCGTGATGTGCCAGCTGCGCTTTCAACCGCCGGGCGCAGGGCCGAGGCCTCAACTGTGTGCCCGCTGCCGCGCCCGAGCGTCGAGGCACCCGCGGCTAGATCCTTCGGCGCGCGAAGGTTGTCGTACGGGAGGGTTCGGTGCGCCTGCGCCTCAGGATGACAAGCCCTCGCGACTGGGCGGATGTCGTGCGCTCGACTGCGCATGCAGTCCGCGAAGGCGGACTTCGGGCCGTTGTTGCCGCGAAGCCGCGAATTCATTCGCCCCAGCACAGCCGAGGCCGGGGCATCGCCGAGGACCAGAACGGCACCCATCCGCCTGGACAGGTGCCGTTCGCATTGACGAGGGCCGCAGTCACCCTCCCGACCGTGGTGACCGTAGTTACCGTCCCGACCGTAGTGACCGCAGTTACCCCGCCGCCGTCACCGTCCGCCCGAACCGCTGCGAAAGCCGCCGCAGCACCAGCTCGCTGATCCCCTTGAGCGTGTGGAATACGCCGTCCCCGCTCAACGCCTCGGCCTCGAAACGCGGCAGGTCGCGGTAGTTCAGCAGGTCGTCCATCTCGTCCAGCGACATCACGTCCGGCAGGTCGCGCTTGTTGTACTGCAGCACGATGGGAATCGTCCGCGGGTCTACTCCCTGCTCCAGCAGGTTCACCTGCAGGTTGCGGAAGCTTTCCACGTTCTCGTCGCGCTGCGCGCGCTGGCTGTCGGCCACGAACACCACGCCGTCCGCCCCCTGCAGCACCAGCTTGCGGGTGGCATCGTAGTACACCTGCCCGGGAACCGTGTACAGCTGGAACCGCGTCTGGAACCCGGAGATGGTGCCCAGGTCCAGCGGCAGGAAGTCGAAGAAGAGCGTGCGGTCCGTCTCGGTGGCGAGCGACACCATGCGGCCGCGCCGGTCTTCGGGCACCTGGCCGTGGATGTACTGGAGGTTGGTGGTCTTGCCGCTTCGCCCAGGACCGTAGTACACGATCTTGGACGTGATCTCGCGGGTGCTGTAGTTGACCAGCGACATGGTTCCTCAGGGATCGCTCGGGCGGACCTGGCCGCTGAACACGTTCTCCACGCCGGCATTCAGGTCGCGCTCGAAGGCGCGCGCGTCGGCCGTGGGCCTCACCACGTTCCACCCGGGCAGCTGCGCCACCTGCCCCGTGAACTCGGCGAAAAACACCTGCACCAGCCCGATGGACGAGTCTTCGCCAAAGACGGCGATGACGATCAGGTTTTCCGCCGGGGTGCGGAACGGGCCGATGAACACCTGCGACTGCGCGCCCCCCTGGTGAAGGTGGGCAAAGCCGGCCTCCCCCAGCATCTGCGCCAGCGCGCGCGACGACGCGTGGATGCCGGCCCCGAGCGAGGCCACCCCCATCACGTCCAGCGCCCGCGCGAATCCCCGCTGCGCCAGCACCTGCCCGCTCTCGTTGATCAGCAGCACCAGCCGCAGGCCGGCCTCGCGGGCAAAGCGCTCCACCGGCGCCTCCAGCGCGCCCACGAACTCGGCAAGGTCGCCGCGCCTCATGCCAGCGCCTCGACCACCTTCTGCGCCTCCAGCCGTACGAGCCCCACGTTCACCCGGCTGTCGGCGATCACCACCAGCAGCAGGTCGCCCAGCTGCGGCGGCGCGGCGGCGAAGAGCAGGCCATCGTCGCCCTCCACCTGCATGTACGAGGCGCTTCCGAACTCCGCCGCCTGCACGGACCGGCGCGCGCGGCGGAAGAGCGAGGCCACCAGGGCCGCGGCGGCGGGGCCGGGAACGCCCACCATCAGCTCCTCTTCCACGATGAGCCCGTCCGCGGCCGCAACCACCATGGAGCCGCGGACGCCGGGGATGCGGTTGATGCGCCCCAGCATCTCGCCGAACGCGCTCACGCCCCCCCTCCCAGGAACTTCAGCGCCGACTCGCGCGCCCGGGCGGCCACCCGCAGCACCCATCCCGTGGGCACCTGCCGGCTTCCCGCGACGGCGACGAGCCCGTCTCCCGCGGGGGCGATGCGGACGATCGCCTCCGGCGTTTCCACCAGGATGCCCTTCCATCCGCCCAGCCCCAGGTGGCGCAGCGCCCGTTCGGCCTCGGGTGACGCGCCGGAAAGGACGGCGGCCACGTCCGGCGCGCGGTCCGTGCCGCCCACGCGGATCTCCCCCGCCAGCACGAACCCCTGGTCGTCCAGCAGCACCGCTCCCGCGATCCCCCGCTCGCCCGCGATGGCGTGGAACTCGTTCATCACCACGCTGAACGGGTCCGCCGCGTCGGTCGAAGGCGCTGGCGGGGCCGCGGGCGCCGGGGGAACGGCGTCCACGGGGGGAGCGGCCGCGGGGGCCGGTGGAGGCGCGGGCGGTGTCGCGTCCACAGGCGCGGAAGCGGACGGCGCACCGCCGTCGCGGCGGGCCCACGCGTCCTCGAGCGCGGACCGCACCTCCTGGTCGAAGGAGTCCAGCTCCAGCGCCTTTTCCAGATGCCGAACGGCCGCGCCCCAGTCGCCCTGGGCGTGGCACAGCAGGCCGATTTCGCGGCGCGAGCCCGCGTGCTCGGGCGAAAGCGCCAGGGCAATGTCCCACTCGTCGAACGCCTTGACGGTGTCGCCGCCCTCGCGGTACAGCAGCCCCAGCAGGTAGTGCGCGTCGACGTTGTCGGGGTGCCGCTCCAGCCCGCGGATGCACAGCTTCTGCGCTGCCTCGCGGCGCCCCTGCTCGCGGTACGCCCGGGCCAGCGGCAGGAACGAGAGCGAGCCGCGGTCGGCGGCCACCTCTTCGCTCCACTGGTGCACCTGCGTCGCGGAGGCGCTCACTGGCCCTCCTCGCCCATGACGGAGAGCAGCGCGTCGGCCGCGTCGCGGGCGCGGGCCGCGCGCTGGCGGCGGGGCGCGTCGCCGGCGTCGTCCAGGCGCAGGTAGGTGTCCCACGCCTCGCGGGCCCGGTGAAGGTCGCCCGTGTGCGCGGCGGCGAAGCCCATCTGGTAGTGCACCGGCCCGGCCAGGGGATCCAGCGCGGCGGCCCGGCCCAGCGAGATCATGGCCTCGCCCCAGCGGCCCAGCCGGCGCTGCGCCTCGGCCAGCAGGGTGTAGACCTCCGGCCGGTCCGGGTGCGCGCGGGCCAGCTCGTCGAGCACGCGGCGCGCGCGGTCCGCGGCCCCGTCGGCCAGGGCCAGCTGCGCCTCGCCCAGGGCGTCGCGCAGCGGACGGTCCAACCCCCCGGCGGTGGGAGTGAGCACGCGCTCCGCCGGCTCTTCGCGGATGTCGGCCACGCCGGTGGCCACCAGGCCGTAGGCGATCTTGGCGACGTCGAAGTCTGCCCGGCCCAGCGTCTGGGCGATCTCCTTCAGCGTGCGGGTGCCGTCGATCTCGGCCAGCACCTCCCACTCCTTGGGGTGCAGGTCCAGCGTGGGCCCGTCGGGCGAGTCCATCACGAACACGGGGATCACCCCCATGTGCGGGATCTTGGTTTCCAGCGTGGACCACTCGTCCACCCGCCGCGCCGCCTCCATCAGCAGCGACTCGGTGCTCACCCGCACCGGCACGTTGCCGTTGGCGGTGACGGTGCCTTCCTCGAAGCGGAAGTAGCCGTCCTTCCACTGGATCAGCTCGAAGACGATCTCCTGGATCTGGAACTTCAGCTGCCGGCGCACCTCGTCGGCCGACACCGCGCCCTGCTCCACCAGGATCGCCCCGAGACCCCGCCCCGGCGCGTACTTCTGCGCCAGGTGGGCCGCCTCGATCTGCGCCTCGGTCACCTTGCCGGCGCGCCGCAGCAGGTGGCCCAATCGCTCGTGCGCGTGCCCCAGCTCGGCCGCGACGACGGCGCCGCGGTCGAAGCGCACCAGCGCGGGGCGGCTGCGCCCGTCTTCGGGGGTGATGGTGAGCGTGCCCGTCTTGCGCGACAGGTCCAGCAGCTGAAAGACGTCGGTCAGCGCCAGCTCGCGGAGCGGCCCTTCGATGGCCATGCGCTACACCCCCGCCGTCTCGGTGCGGAACACGCGCGCGACGTCCAGGGCCGTGGCGATGTTGTCGCGCGCCGCCTCGGAGAACGGGCCGCGCGGGTCTTCGTCCACCACGCGGCGCCAGTGCTCGATGGCTTCGCGGAAGTGCCGGTCGGCCGCGGCCACCACGCCCAGGTGAAAGTGCGCGTCCACCCGCCCCGCGTCGAACTTCAGCACCCGCCCGAAGGCCCGCCGCGCGTCGTCGCGCCGCCCCTCGTCGGCCAGCGCCTGGCCCAGCAGCACCAGCCCCTCCATGTGGTACGGATCGCCGCCCAGCAGGTCGATCAGCGTGCCCACCGCCTCGCCCGGTCGCCCGGCGCGGCGCAGGGCCATGGCGAGGAGAAGCGCGGCCTCGCTGTACGTGGGCAGCACGTCGAGCGCGGCGCGGCACTCCACCACCGCCTCTTCCACGCGGCCGGCGGAAAGGAGGAGCCGACCCAGCTCCACGTGCGCGGCCACGAAGTCGGGGTCCAGCGCCACGGCCCGCCGCAGCGCCCGCTCGGCGTCGTCGGCCCGGCCGGCGGCCAGCGCGGCGCGGCCCAGGTGGCGGAGGAGCGAGGGATCGCGGGGGGCAAGCGCGCAGGCCTGGGAAAAGACGCGCACGGCCCCGACGGCCTCGCCCTGCAGGAGCAGCACCTCGCCCAGCACCTGCAGCGTCTCGCCGTCGTCCTCCACGTGCTCCAGCACGGTCTCGGCCGCCTCGCGCGCGTCCGCCAGCCGGCCCAGTCGCAGGAGCGCGCGGGCGCGGCCGCCCAGGACGCGGGCGTGATCGGGGGTCCACGCCTGCCCCTCCAGCCGAATGAGCGCGGCGTCGAAGCGCTCCAGCGCCTCGCCGTCCAGCCCCTGGCGCAAGAAGATGCGCGCGGTCAGCAGCGCGGCCTGCACGGGGTTGGCGCCGCCCACGGCAGCCCGGCGGATCTCGGCCAGGGCGCGGTCCAGCAGCCCCTTGGAAAGGTAGTCCTCGGCCAGGGCGAACGCGTCGGCCGCGGGGGCCGGGGCCGCGGGGGCGGCGACGGGCTGCAGCTCGGCGAAGATGCTGTCGAGGGCGCCCTCCTCGAAGGTGAACGCCTCCACCCCCCGCTCCTCGCCGCTGATGCGCTCGGCGGCGTCCAGCTCGGGCGCCAGCACCTCGGCGTACTCGAACTGCAGGTCGATCGCCAGCTTGTAGCGGGGCGTGGTGTAGTACGGGTTCAGCTCCAGCGCGCGCTTGGTTTCGCGCAGCGCGCCCTCGAAGTCGCCCAGGTTGCTGAGGACGAACGACAGGTTGTAGCGCGCCTCGGCGTGGTTGGGGTCGCCCTCCACCGCCCGGACGAAGGCGTTGCGGGCCTCCTCGTAGCGCCGCGTTTCCATCAGCACGGCGCCCACGCCGTTCCACGCGGCCGCCGCCTCGGCGTTGGCGCGCAGGGCGGCGCGGTAGGCATCCAGCGCGGGCGAGTGGCGGCCGCGGCGCAGGTACATCAGCCCGCGGTTGCACCACGCGTCCACGAACTCCGGGCGCAGCCGCACGGCCTCGGTGAACGCCGCATCGGCGCCGTCGGGGTCCGAGCGGTGCAGGCGGACGACGCCCAGGTTGTTCCACGCCAGCGCGTACCCGGGATCGGCCTCCAGCGCGCGGCGGTAGCTGATCTCGGCCCCGCCCACGTCGCCCGGCTGGTGAAGGCAGGCGCCGCGCTCGTTCCACAGCTTGGGGCTGCGCTCGTCCTCGGCCAGCAGCCGGTCGTACAGGTCCAGCGCCTGCCCCGCCTTGCCCTGGAGAAGGTAGACCTCGGCCATGGCCTGGCGGGTGAGCGAAGGCTCCTCGCCGGCGTCCAGCGCGCGGGTGAACTCGCGCAGCGCCTCTTCGTACAGCGCCTTCTGGCGGAAGGCGATGCCCAGGTTGTAGTGCGCCAGCACCCCGTCGGCGGCCACCTCGGGGCGGCGCACCCGGCCGCCCACCATCTCCTGGTACCGGGCCGACGAGTAGCGGTCCAGCGACAGGTTGGTCTGGGCCTTGGCGTAGTTGGGGTTGAGCTGCGTGGCCCGGCGCGAGCTGGCGGAGGCGCGCTCCATGTCGCCCATGTCGCCGTACACGAAGGCCAGGACGTAGTGGGCGTCGGCCAGGTCGGGGTTCAGCTCGATGGCGCGGGTGAGCGCCCGCAGCGCCTCTTCGTTCAGGCCGCGGTTGTAGTACAGCTCGCCCAGGGAGAAGTGGAGGACGGCGCTGCCGGGGTCGCGGCGGACGGCCTGCTGGAACCACTCCATGGCCGCCTCGAAGTGCCCGCCGGCCTTTTCGGCCTGGCCCAGCGCGATGAGCGTAGCCAGGTCGTCGGGGTGCTGGGCCAGGACGCGCTTGAGCTCGGCGACGGAGCCCGCGCTGTCGCCGGTGTGCAGGTAGGCCTGGGCCAGGCGGCGCCGTGCGCCGGCGTCGGTGGGGTCTTCGCGCAGCCGCTCGCGAAGCTCGCTGATCAGCCGGTCGTAGTAGCCGGTGTTGAAGTAGGCGATCTCCAGGTTTCGCTGGGCCACCTGCATCTTGGGATCGATGGCCAGCGCCCGCTGGAACTGGCCGATCGCCTCCTCGTACATTCCCTTGTTGAAGTACAGGACGCCGAGGTTGTTGTGCGCGCCGGCATCGGCCGCGTCGATGCGCTGCGCGAAGCCGCGCAGGATGCGGAGATCCCGCTCCGAGTGGGGCGGGCGGGCCGCCGCTTCGGGTGCGGTGGTATCCGTCACGTCAGGCGAGCCTGATGCTTTCGAGGATCTTCTGCAGCGACTCCACGTCGGGCAGCAGCAGGAACTGGCCGTTCACCCGGTCTTCGCCGTTCATGGCGAACTCGGTCTGAATGCAGAACACCACGTCGCGCTCGTGCCCGAAGTTGGTGTACGCCGTGGTCATCACCGCGCCGCACAGGTCGATGACCAGCGACGGCACGCTGGGCAGCAGCATCAGCCCCATGAAGTCGGAGATGGCGTTCATGTACGCCGCCGACAGGATGTTGCCCGCCTCCTTGATGGCGCTCTGCTCCAGCTCGCCGAAGACGTGCGCGCTCCCCTCCGGCCGGCGCAGCAGCATCTCGGCCAGGCGCATGGCGGCGTTGCGAGGAAAGATCAGCAGCGTGCGCCCCGTCAGGTCGCCCAGCATGTGCATCAGCACCGCGGCCACCACCTCGTCGGGGTTGCCGATGACGTCGGGCACCTCTTCCAACGGCACCACCGTCAGGCGGGGGACGTTGATCATGATGCGCGTGTTCGTCATCTGCGAAAGCGCCGTGGCCGCGTGTCCCGCGCCCATGTTCGACACTTCGCGCAGGCCGTCGAGCTGAACGGCTCCCAGTTCCCGCAGGTCGAGCGTCATCGGACCCTGTCCGTTTCGTCGTCGGAGGAAAGTTCAGCGCGTTACGCCGTGAGCGCCGCGGCGCCCAGCAGCGAGCCGGCGTCCAGGATCAGCGCCGGGCGCCCGTCGGAAAGGATCGTCGCGCCCGAAAACAGCTTCAGCGTGTCGGCCGTGGCGTCGAACGCCTTGACCACGATTTCCTGCTGGCCCAGCAGCTGGTCTACCTCCAGCCCCACCCGCTGCTCGCCCACCTCCAGGATCACCGCCGGCCGCTTTCCGGTGTCGGGCCCGGCGCCGTTGGTGCTCAGCAGCCGCCGCAGCGAATGGAGGGGAATCACCTCGTCGCGCAGGAAGGCCACCGTCCGGCCGTTCACCGCGCCCACCTCTTCCGGCAGCAGGTGCACCGTCTCGCCCACGTGCGTCAGCGGCAGCGCGTAGGTTTCGCCGGACTGGCGGACCAGGAGCGCGCGGACGATGGCCAGCGTGGCGGGAAGCTGCAGCGTCATCGCCGTGCCGCGCCCCGGCTCGCTCTCGATCTCCAGCATCCCCCCGAGCGCGCGCACACGGGTCGCCACCACGTCCAATCCCACGCCGCGCCCGGAGACGTCCGTCACCGTCTCGGCGGTGGAGAAGCCGGGGCGCGTAAGAAGACGATACACTTCCTCGTCCGTCATCCCGCGCGCCTCGTCGGGCGTGACCATGCCGTTGGCCATGGCCTTGGCCAGCACCCGCTCGCGCACCACGCCCCGCCCGTCGTCTTCCACGCGAATGACGATGCGGCTGCGCTCGCGGGCGGCGGACAGGCGCAGGGTGCCGGTCTCGGGCTTGGCCGCCGCGCGCCGCTGGGCGGGCGACTCGATGCCGTGGTCCAGCGAGTTGCGCAGTAGGTGCACCACGGGGTCGCCGATCTCGTCGAGCATGGAGCGGTCGAGCTCGATCTCCTTGCCCTCGATGACGAAGTCCACCTTTTTCCCCAGCGACCGGGCGGCGTCGCGCACCAGCCGGGGAAAGCGGTCGAACACCTGCGTCACCGGCGCCATGCGCGCCCGCATGATCTCGTCCTGCAGCTCGCCGATCAGCCGCCCTGCCTGGTCGATGGTCTCGGCCAGCTCGGGCTCGGCCTGGCCCGCCAGCCGCCGCATGCGGTCGCGGACGATCACCAGCTCGCCGACGCCGTTGACCAGCGCGTCCAGGCGCTTCAGGTCTACCCGGATGTTGCGCGCCCGCCCCGCCGCCCCCGCCCGCTCGGCCGCTTCCTCCCCCGGCGTCTCGGACAGCACCTCGTCCGCGGACGGAGATGCGGGCGCGTCGGCCAGCCCGCGGCGGATCTCCACCTCGCTGATCTCGCCCGCGGCCAGCAGCGCCACCTCGATCTCTGCGTCCGTCTTCTCGGAGCGCAGCACCAGGCGGACGGTGCCGGCGAAGCCGTCCTCCTGCATGGCGGCCTCGGAAGGCTCCAGCCCGGAGACCTCGCCCAGCCCGCGCGCAGCGCGCAGCGCCATGAAGGCGCGCACCCCCGGGAGAGGCGAAGCCGGATCCACCGTGAACCGTACCCGCACGGCCCCCGCGGGCGCGTCCGGGGCATCGGCGAACGACCCGGAGAAGGCGGCCGCGGGGGCCGGCTCCGGCTCCGCGGCTGGCAGGCCGGCCAGGGCGCGCAGGCGGGACACGACGGGGGCGACGACGGATTCGTCGTCGCCCTCTTCCACGGCCAGCTCGATGCCGCGCTCCAGGGCGTCGCAGGCGGCGAAGAGCGTGTCAACCAGGTCGCCGCCGGGGGTGGCGCGGCCCTGGCGCACGCCGTCCAGCAGGTTTTCCATCTCGTGGGCCAGCTCCGCCACGGCGCGGTAGCCCATGGTGGCCGACATCCCCTTGATGGTGTGCACCGCCCGGAACAGCCCTTCCACCGGCTCGCGCGAGCGCGGGTCCGCCTCCAGCGCCAGCAGCAGGTGGTTGATCGCGGAGACGTGCTCGCGCGACTCGCTCAGGAAGAGCTCGGCGTACTGGGAAAGTTCCATCGTGGGGAGAGGCCCGGTGAGGGAGTACCTAGTGCCAAGTACCCAGTATCAAGTGTGCTCGCGTACTTGGCACTGGGTACTCCGCACTTGGTACTCTCCTATCCCAGCACCCGCTGCACGGCCTCGAGCACGCGCGAAGGCTGGAACGGCTTCACCACGAAGTCCCGGGCGCCCGCCTGGATGGCCTCGATGACCAGCGCCTGCTGCCCCATGGCGCTGCACATGAGGATCTTGGCGTCGGGAGATTCCTTCACGATCTCGCGGACCGCGTCGATGCCCCCCATGTCGGGCATCACGATGTCCATCGTCACCAGGTCGGGCTTGAACTGGCGGTACTTTTCCACGGCCTGGACGCCGGTTTCGGCCTCGCCCACGATCGTGAAGCCCGCCTGGGTGAGGATGTCGCCGATCATGGTGCGCATGAAGATGGCGTCGTCGCAGATCAGCACGGTCTGGCTCATGAGCGTCCGTTCAGGTGTCCAGGGGTGGGGCGATTCAGGCGGAAAGGATGGGGGAGATCACTTCGTCGGGGTCTACGGCCACGAACACCTCGCCGTCCACCTCTCCCACCCCGCGCAGGTACGACCGGTCGATGCGCAGCGCGCGGAGCGAATCCGCCGCGTCGGCCAGCGCCGCCGGGTCAACGTTCACGATCCGGGAAACTTCTTCCACCGCAAGTCCGGCCAGCTTTCCCCGGTGTTCCACGATGACGATGCTGTGGTCCGGGTTGGCCGACGCGGGGGGAAGGTGCAGACGGGCGCCCAAATCCACCACCGTCACGATGCGCCCGCGCAGGTTGATCAGGCCGCATACGTGGCTTCCGCTTCCCGGCAGCGGCGTGTACGGCCGCGCCGGAATGATCTCGCGGATGCGGTCGATGCCCACGCCGAAGCGGTGCTCGCCGACCACGAACAGGGCCATCCGTTCCAGCACGACCTCACCCCCGGCATCCCCCGCCGGCTCCTGCAGTGCTTGGGTTGGGAGCATTTCCCGCCTGGGGTGATGCCTGGAAGGTGAGCGGACAGTATAGCGGCGGGCCGGGATGGGGTCAAGAAATGCGGGCGGGGATGGCGCCTATGACAACGTGGGGCGGAAAATACGGAAAGTCGGGGGCACGCGGGGGCCCGCGGCGGTCCTTGCCGCGCGCTGGGCCCGTGGCTAGCATCCGTAGCTGAAGCATCAGCGTTTCTATGGTGCTGTTTCGGCGTCGTTACGCGCCTTCCCGCTCCCGAGATTCCCGGCTTATGAAGCTGAAGCCCCTCGCGCTGGCCCTGGCCTGCGCCGCCCTGTTCTGCGCCACGCCCGCCCCGGCCCAGCAGGGGCAGGGCCTGGTGCGGGTGCTGCTGGATTCGGCCACCACGCTGGTGGAGAACGGGGACTTTGAAGAGGCCCGCGGCCCGGTGTTCGGCCACCTGGAGGAGGACCAGGACGAGGAGTTCCAACTGCGGGTGCGGGCCGGGCACACCTACATTTTCGTCGGCGTGTGCGACGAGAACTGCAGCGACCTGGACATCGTCATCACCGACGAGGACGGCGACGAGCTGGAGTCCGACGTGGAGCTGGACGACACGCCCATGGTGGTGCTCGAAGCGGAGGAAACCACGACCATCACCGTAAAGGTGTCTATGGCCACCTGCAGGGACGACTGCCACTACGGGATGGGCATGTACACGGGCAAGTAGCCCGCGGTTTCCGAAAAACACGAAGGGGCTGCCCGTCGAGGCAGCCCCTTCGTCGTCTCCGCTCGCGCCGCTACGGCGTGGCGCGTTCGCCCATGCTTTCGCGCCAGGCCAGCAGGCGCGGCGCCAGCGACCGGCCGTCCGCGGCCGCGCGATGGGCGGAGAGCGAAACTAGCGACGGGCGCTTGAACGAGCGCCAGCGCCGCATGCCCACCTGGTCGCCACCGTCGCGCGCCAGAGTGTGCAGCCGGGTGCGCGCGTGGTCCTTCTGCGGCGCGTCTCCCCAGGCGAGCGCGATCAGCAGCGCCTCACGCGCGGCGCCTACGTCTCCCGCGGCCAGCGCGGCGCCGGCCAGCTCGTGGCAGGCGCGGGCGCGGTCCACGGGATCGGTGTAGCGCGCGGCGGCCACGGCCAGGTCGCGCGCGGCGCCCTTGCGGTCTCCCCGCCCGCGCCGCAGCCGGGCCCGCTCCTCCAGCCCTACGCCCGCCGACTCGGCGTCGCCCGCCGTCAGCGCGCGGCGAACCACCCGTCCCAGCGCCGCCTCGGCCCCGGGGGAGACCACCGCCTCGCCGATGGCCGCCAGCCGCGCGATCTGCCCGTCGCCGCCCTCCAGGTCGCGGGCCGCGCAATACAGCGCCAGCGCCCGCTCGGCGTCGCCCAGTTTGCGCGCCAGGCGCGCCGCGTGGAGCGCCGTGGCGCCGCTGGCCACGTCCAGGGCGAAGGCCAGCGACACGGCCGCGTTCGCCTCCGGCAGGCGGCGCGTGGTCTCCAGCTCGCAGGCGTAGCTCACCAGCGCGCCCGCCAGCCGCGAGGCGGGAGCCGCGTCTTCCAGCACCCGCACGATCCGCAGGAGGATGGTGCGCTCGGCGCCCGGGTCCAGCGCCGCCACTTCGGCCGACGCGCGGCGCAGTGTGAACTCGTCCGCGGCGCCTTCGCCCGCCCGCTCCACCGCGCTCAGCACCAGAGCGCCCGCGGCCGCACGCCGGGCGCGCTCGCCGCGCTCCGTCTCGCTGATCTGCCGGAAGGTGTCCGTCGCCGCAAGCGCGGCGTGGGGCGTCTGGGTCATGTCTCTGCGCGATTGAGAATCGTTCTCAATCCAATGTAGCTAGGGAATGCGCACCGGGGAAGTGGGCTGGAACGGCCCGGGGGCCGGACCGCGTGCGCGGTCCGGCCCCCGGAACCCACTGCGTCCGGCGTGGAGCGAATCAGCCGGTGACGGGCGTGGTCAGCGGCAGGGTGTCGCGGGGCGTTTCGCACACCAGCTCGATCGCCTCTTCCAGCAGGACGGGATTCAGCTTGGGATAGAAGCTGCGGGCGCACTCCTCGATCTCGGTGCGCGACGAGCCGGGGCGCACCGTGGCGCGGATGGCCCGTGCACGGGCCTCGCGAAGCTGGCGCTGCGTCAAATCATCCCGGCGCTTGCGCGCCGCCGCCATCTCGGCCGCTAGATCAATTGGGGACACCGAAACCTCCGGAAAAGGGAATATCGTCAGCGTTCGTAGAAACAAGAACGCCGCCTGCTGCGGATAATATAGCACACTTGGCGCGATTTCGCCTGTCCCGCCTTTCACCGCTTGCAGCTTGGGCGGGCGGACGCAAGGTTGCGGCTCGCGTGAGGCATTTCCCCGCGCCGCGTCCGGCAGCTGCCGATGGCGCCGCGCCGCCCCGACGCCGAACGTGCACGCTTCCGGTCCCCGTCCCTCCGCTTTCCTTCGGAGAAGCCGCATGAATCCCCAGCTGCAGGCCGTGATCGACGAGCTCCACTCCGCCAGCGAGCGCCTGCGCCGCCTGGCCGACACCATCCCCGCCGAGCGCTGGGCCGAACGGCCCGGGCCGGAGCGCTGGTCGGTGGGGGAGTGCATCGCCCACCTGAACCTCACCTCGCAGGCCTACATGCCGAAGATCGCCGCGATCCTCGCGGATGCTCCGCGCACCGGTGCCCCGGCCCGCTTCCGTCGCGACTTCCTGGGATGGCTGATCTGGCGGGTGCTGGAGCCGGGAAAGGGTGGCAAGGCGAAGACGACGGCGGCGTTCATCCCCACGGGAACGGAGCCGGCGGCGGACATCATCGCCACCTTCGAGCGGCTGCAGCGGGAGCAGGAGGAGATGATCCGCCGGTCCGAAGGAATGCCGCTCCACAGGCTGAAGGTGGGCTCGCCCTTCAGCGACAAGCTGAAGTACAGCGTCTACTCGGCGCTCACCATTCTTCCGCGCCACCAGCACCGCCACCTGCTGCAGGCGGAGCGCGCCTGGGCCGAGATTTCCGCCCGGGGTTGAGCGGCGGGCCCCGCTGCACGAGATTCGCAGCGTGCGCCGCGGCCGATGGGGCTCGCGGCGCCGCACCGTCCCGTGGAGATATTCTCAATGTGCTGCCCGGAGCTGCTCCGCTCGATCCCTGCCGCATCCGACCGTGCGGATGACCGCCACGACGCCGCGCTCGCCGTTCCGCCCGAGGCGCTGGGGCGGCTGCGGCGCGTGTGCGACCTCACCCACACGCTGACGCCGGACTTTCCCGTCTTTCCCGCGTACCGCCCCTTCCGCTCCACGCGCCTGTTCTCGGTGGAGGCGAACGGCTTCTCCGCCGGCGAGGTGGCCTATGCGGAGCACACGGGAACGCACCTGGACGCCCCCGCGCACTTTTTCGCGGACGGCGCCACGACGGACGTGCTGCCGGTGGGACGCTTCGTGGCGCCCCTCGCCGTCGTCTCCATCGCCGAGCGCGCGGCGCGCGACGAGGATGCGCTGCTCACGGTGGACGACCTGGCGCAGTGGGAGCGGCGGCACGGGCGCATTCCGGCGGGTGCGGTCGTGGCGCTGCACTCCGGGTGGGAGGCGCGGCTGGGCCAGCCCGGCCGCTTTCTGAACGCCGACGCGATGGGAGTGATGCACGCCCCCGGCTTCAGCCGCGAGGCGGCGGAGTTCCTGGTGCACGAGCGCGAGGTTGCGGGTGCAGCCACCGACACGCTGAGCCTGGACTTCGGCCCCTCCGCCACCTACGACGCGCACCACGTGCTGCTGGGGGCGAGGCGCTACGGGCTGGAGAACGTCGCGTCGCTGGACCGGGTGCCGCCGTCCGGGGCGGTGATCATCGTCGGGGCCCCCAAGCACGCGGGCGGCACCGGCGGCCCGGCGCGCCTGCTGGCCCTGTACTGAGCCGCCCTCCATCGCCCCCACCGCCTCGTCCGATGATCCCATCTCGTCTTCCCGCGACCGTCCTGGTCCTGGTCCTCGCCCCCGGTGCCCTGTTCGGCCAGGCGGCGCGAGTGGACTCCTTCTTCGCGCGATACGCGGCGCCGAACGCGCCCGGGTGCGCCGTCGGCGTGGCGGAGAACGGCCGGACGGTGCTGGCCCGCGCCTACGGCATGGCCAACCTGGAGCACGACGTGCCCAACACGCCCGAAACCGTGTTCGAGGCGGGGTCGGTGTCCAAGCAGTTCACCGCCGCGGCCGTCGTGCTGCTGCGGCGGAAGGCAGGCTGTCGCTGGACGATGACGTGCGCAGGCACGTGCCCGAGGTGCCGGACTACGGTCGGACGATCACCCTGCGCCCCCACGCAGGATACAAGGCTGTCGCCAAGGGCTTCGCCGGTCGAGACGGTGAACCACAGCGAAAAGGAATACGCTCGCGGTGACGTGACGACGAACAGCGCGAAAGGGTTCTTCGCCCGTCTGGAGCGCTCCGTTATGGCATCCATCACCGGATGTCCGCCAGCACCTGCACCGCTACGTGACTCACATGGAGTTTCTGCACAACACGCGGCAGACCACAGACGGCGAGCGCGTCCGGCAGGCTATCCAGATGGCTGACGGAAAGCGCCTGACGCGGAAGCGGCTCTTGCTGCCCAGCGCGATGATCCCCGTCTGAGTCCGCCGAGGCGGCGATAGACTGGGACTCGGCAGTACCGTCATACTGGCGGAGCGGAAAATGCTGCTATATTATACGTAGTTTTTTGCTCGCCCCGCACCTTTGTCTGCTGATGCGACGATCGATATATGGCGGGCGCGATCCCCGCGACCTACCCGCGTACCGCATCTCAGATGCGGCGCGTTACCTTCACGTACCTGCGGCTACCCTCCGGTCATGGTTCGCGGGGCGCACTTACCCGCGTCAACAGGGCGGCCCTGGTTCGTTCAAGCGGCTCATCAATCCGGCCGACGAGGAGGGGTGTCGGCTCTCTTTCCTGAACCTTGTCGAAGCCCACGTACTTCGGGCGCTTCGCACCGAGCACGGCATCGCCCTGCACGCGGTGCGGTCCGCACTAGATTACGCCGAGAACAAGCTCGGTATAGAGCATGTGCTACTGAGTGATTCCCTGTTGACGGGCGCAGGGGAAGTATTTCTTGACCACTATGGACACCTGATCAGCCTGAGCCGCTCGGGGCAAATTGCGATTCGGCGCGTGCTGGAGATGTATCTACGGCGGGTGGAGCGGGACGATAGGCACATCCCGCTACGCCTATTCCCGTTTCTCAGTGAAGCCCAGATCGAGTCGCAGTCTGTAGTCATTGATCCGCGCATTTCCTTTGGTCGGCCCATCATCAACGGTTCTGGGATTACCACCTCGATTCTCGTTCGAAGAGTAGACGCCGGGGAGACGGTTGAGCACCTTGCTCACGATTATGGCCTATCTGCTGATAAGATCGCGGACGCCTTGGTTTTTGAGAAGGCAGCGTGATTTGAACCAGTATTTCACAGACCGCAATCTGGGTAGGTACGACTTTCCGGAGTACTTACGGCGCAATGGCCTGCCGGTTCATGTTCACGCGGACCACTTTGCGGACGACGCGCCGGATGAGGAATGGATCCCAGAAGTGGCCGACCGGGGCTGGATCATCTTGGCGGCCGACAAGGACGTGCTCCACGTCCCGATTGAGCTTGCAGCCGTGATGTGCTCGTCCGCGCGGTTTCTAAACCTGATTGGCGGGCATGTGAGGGCCATTGACCTTGCCCGTAACTTCGTAAATACTCGCCAGAAAATAGAGACTTTCATAGCTGAACACGATGCTCCATTCATCGCCAAGGTCTATCGCCCGACGCCCGTATCCGGAGTGCTAAAGGGCAAGCCCGGGTCTGTCGCGCTGAGAATGGATTACGATGGCTGGGTTCGTAGTCCGCGGTCTGCTGGATTTCCACGGAGAGGCGAATCGTGAAAGCGCAATTCAGACGAAATGACGATGCCGGGCCACAGCGACCCGGAACCAAGCCCGACGAATTGCACCTCCCGTTGACGTTTGAGGAAGCCGTCAGCCGGGCCATGAAGGTGCCGAAGCCCCAAGAGGAATTCCCTGACTTCAGGAAGCGCAGAGGCGCGGAAAGGGGTGAGCAGGAAGGATGAACCCGCCGCCAGAGGGATGGCACCTCGTATTGGAGTTCGTGAAGGTGCTGGCAGGCCCAAGTGCCGCCGTGCTGGCTGTGTGGGTCGCATCACTGCGGGCTGTGCACGGGTTTCGTGCACAGAAGCTCATCGAGCGGCGGCTGGACTGGTATGTTGAGATGATGACGACCGCGCGCGCCGTCGTCATCGCCTTGCAGCGAGCGGTGGATCAGCGAGAGAGTGGCGCCGATACAACCGAGGCGGTCGCCACCGCCGCCGAAGAGTGGAACAGGGCAGTTGCCGTAACAGTCGGCGGTGTGCTCTGGGCGGATGCGCGGGGCGCAGCTGCAGTGATCGACTACACGGAGCAACTGAAGCGCATTGACCCGCCCGCTTCGGCACCCCGCGAGCAAATCCGGGCGCTTTCCACCGCTTCGCAGAAGTTGGTGACAATTTTGGTGTCGGAAGTACGCAAAGACCTTCGGTTGAAGGCACTTCCGGAATGAGACACTGAGGGGCGGCGAGTAGCCACCCATTTGCTTTTATCGAAGCCAGTCCGGCACGGGGTGGCCGGTGGTGTTGTAGGCGTCGCGGATCGCGCTCAGAAAGAGGCGGCGGGTAGCGGAGCGCTGGGGTTCGGGTAGGCCGTCCAGCAGCAGCGACAGCGCCGCGTGTGCCGTGCTCGCGTCCAGTTCGCCCGCGCCCGCAGCTTCCCGCACGTCCCCTCGGTTAGCTTGCGGAGCGTGCCCGCGCGCGGCTCGCCCCCTTCCAAGAAGTATTTCAGTCCCTGGTCACTGAGGCCGGAACCCGCTCGCGGAACGAGTGCGGATGCGGAAGGCGCTCGCGGACGTGCTGGTGCCCGCGCTGGGCGGCCTGCGTTGCGAGGTGGGCAGTCCATGAACGAGCACAGGGCCGTGCCTCTGGACTTGACGGGGGAATGGGCGCGGGATGGGGCGGAGCGCGCGTCATTGCGGTCGCTGGCCGCGCGTGCCGGGCTGGGGCACACCACGCTTGCTTCATTGACGGGGAAACGTCGCCTCACCCGCGCGTACGGCGGGCGGTGGCGCTCCTGTACCTTGCGGGGCGTCCCGACCCGGTGGCCGATGCGCTGGCGTGTATCCTTGGCGGTCTGCCGGACGAACGGCAGGCGAACGCGCGGCGGGGCTTGCTGGACGCGGTAGCGGACGTGTACCGGTCCACGGCGGCGCCGCCGCCGTGGACCGGGCACGGATGATCCGGATACACCCGCCCCGGTCCGGCTATATCCGGTTTCGTCAAGTACACAATTCCGAATTCAAATTCATTCGCCCGACGGAGCCGAGGCCTCGGCGGTATCCGCCGGAACGCGAAGCGGGGCGGGCCGTGGTGGCCCGCCCCGCTCGGCTTACTCGCCGTCTTCGTCGCCGGTTCGCTTGACCAGCTTGTTGAAGCGGTCCAGGCTGCCGTCGTCACCCTTGATGTCGCGGTGAAGGAAGGCCAGCTCCGATTCCTCGAACTTCTCGAACCACTCGTCCCAACTGATGGGCTCCAGCGAGTCGCTTCCCGAGTAGCCGGGAAAGTCGATGCGTAGCACGCCGATCTCCTCCTCGCCGGTTCCACGGACGCAGGCGGGGTGTCCTCCGCGCTCCGTCACCCACTCCTTGATGAACTCGTGGTTCGTGGTCGTATGTCCACTGCGTTCCGTCTTGCTCATCGTCGCCTCCCGAAATGTCGGATCCGTCTGCCCAGATCGGCGCTTCAAGCACACTGCGTACCGTTTCGCGCGCGGACGGTCCCACCACGGCAGGGCCTCGAGGTTCCAGGAGCGGGTGAACCCGCGGCTGGGACAGCGGAAAGCCCGACACAGGCCGCTGGCGCGTCCCCTTCGGGCTTCACCAGCACGCGACCGCACCTGCCGAGGCACGGCACTGTCCCGCCCAGTCCGCGCAGGCGGACTTCATGATTTTCCAGGCGCGGTTTTCAACCGCCCGGACGGATGTGGCGGCCTCTGCATTGGTGGCCGCTGCCGCGCCCGGGCTTGTACGCATCCGCGGTTAGATCCTTCGGCCCGCCGGGTATGGTTTGCGGGCGAGCGCGGCGTGGCTTGGCCTCAGGATGACAGGGCTGTTGCGCGTCAAGGACTTGGATGCGCACCCAGTGCTGAAGTGTACCCCCTCTCCCACGCTGTTTGTGGGAGAGGGGGGCACGCGTGTCAGCGCGGCCGGGTGAGGGCCCCACGGCAGCCGAGGCCTCGGCCACGGTGACCGCTGCCGCGCCCGGGCTTGTACGTGTCCGCCGCTAGATCCTTCGGCCCGCCGGATTCGGTTTGCGGGCAGGTCTGGCGTGGCTTGACCTCAGGATGACAGGCTGTTGCGTATCAAGGACTTAGATGAGTACCCAGGCCTGAAGTGTACCCCCTCTCCCACGCTGTTTGTGGGAGAGGGTGGCACGCGTGTCAGCGCGACCGGGTGAGGGCCCCACGGCAGCCGGGGACGCCCGTGTTGTTTCTCCCCTCTCCGCACGCAGTTTGTGCGGGGAGGGGCCGGGGGAGGGGCACCCCTCACTCGTACACGAACGTCACGTCCTTGCTGATCTCCGGCAGCAGGCTGCGGTGCACGGGGCAGGTGAGCGCCACGTGCTCAAGCTTCTTGCGCTGCTCCTCCGTCAGCGCGGCGGGCATGCGGATGGTCACCGGTAGCGACTCTACCCGCCGCGGGTCGGCGCGCATGTGCTTTTCCAGCGAAAAGCTCACGCCCTCGAACGGCAGGCCGTTGTGCTCGGCGTAGATGGCCATCACCGTCACCATGCACGCGCCCAGCGAGGCCGCCAGCAGGTCCGTGGGCGAGAACGAGCTCCCATCGCCCGCGTTGTCCACCGGCGCCGCCGTCCGGATCTCCGCGCCCGAGGGCCCGTGCCGCAGCTCCGTCTTCAGTCCGCCGGCGTACCGGCCCGTCATCTCCACCGCCATCGGTCAGGCCTTCCCTGTCGCGATCGCCGCGACCTTGAACGTTGTTGGATTCGTGGACACCCGGGGACGGCAGTGCTGTCCTCCAGAGCGGTCACCCACCAGGCACGGCCCGCATCGCCCGAAACAGGTAAGTCGATACACCGTATTGCGATGCCGTTCCGCGGCCCCGGCGGCCCGCGCGTTGCCCCTGTGCTACGGTGTCCGGCGGCAGATCGCCGGGCCCCGAACCTTTCCGATTCTCGTCCCCGCACGAGGTTGAAGCCATGAAAGCCCGCATCATCGTCGCCGCCGCGGCCGCCCTGCTGATCGCCGCTCCCCTCGCCGCCCAGGACGACGACTGGGACTGGGACGACGACGACGAGGAGCACTACGAGAAGCAGCCCACGGGCGGCTTCTTCGGCGGAAGCTTCATCGCCGCCCGCACCGAGGGCGAGTTCAGCGACTACGTGAACGGCGGCTTCGGCGGGCAGGTCAACTACATCCACCAGCTGGACCGCGACGGATGGCTGGGCCTCCGCGCCGACGCCGGGCTCATCGTGTACGGCCACGAGCGGCAGCGCGTTCCGCTGAGCCCCACGCTGGGCGGGCGCATCCTGGTAGACCTGACCACGTCGAACAACATCGCCTTCGTGGGCGTGGGGCCGCAGATCGGGGTGCCCAACGGGCGGCTGCGCCCGTACGTGAACGGCTACGCGGGCTACTCGTTCATCTGGACGCAGTCGTCCGTGTCTGGAACGTACGACGACGAGGACTTCGCCAGCACCACCAACTTCGACGACGGCAGCTTTTCGTACGGCGGCGGCGGGGGAATCTACATTCCCGTGGGTCCCCGCTCGTCGCGCGCCAGCATCGACATCGGCGTGAAGTACCACAACAACGGTGTCGCCGAGTACCTGCGCGAGGGCGACATCGAGGACCACCCCGACGGCAGCATCACCCTGTATCCCGTGCGAAGCGACACCGACCTGCTGACCTTTCACATCGGCTTCAGCTTCGGCATCTCGCACTGAACGGATAAACGGAAGTACCTGAACGGCAGTACCAAGTGCTCAGTACCAAGTGCCAGGACAAACCCGGGGTTCCAACCAGGCACCTGTCATTTGGCGCTGGGCACTTGGTACCTGGTACTTGGTACCTGGCCCTATCCCACCCGAGCGACGAACGCTTTCAAATACGCGGTCTCCGGGATGGCCGGGTGCACGGGATGGTCCGGCCCCTGGTGGCCCTCTTCCAGCACCTGCAGGTCGCGCCCCAGGCGGCGGCTGGCGCGCAGCATGGCGTCCATCAGGCCGTCGCGGTGCAGGTGGTACGAGCAGGACGCGGAAACCAGGATGCCGTCCGGCTCCAGCAGCTCCATCGCCAGCTGGTTGGCGCGCCGGTACGCTTCCGCCCCGGCCTGGGCATCCTTCTTCCGCTTGATGAAGGCGGGCGGGTCCAGCACCACGGCGCCGAAGCGCTCGCCGTCGGCCACCATGCGGCCGAGCACGTCGAAGGCGTCGCCCCGGACGGCGGATACGCGGTCGGCCACGCCGTTCAGATCGGCGTTGCGGCCCACCCACTCCAGCGCGGGGGCCGACGCGTCCACGCAGACGACGGACGACGCGCCGGCGGCGGCGGCCTGCACGCCCCATCCGCCCACGTAGGAGAAGACGTCGAGCACGCGCCGCCCCCGGACGTACGCCCCCATGCGGGCACGGTTCATCCGGTGGTCGTAGAACCAGCCAGTCTTCTGCCCCGAGACGGGAACCTGGAAGCGGACGCCGTTCTCTTCCAGCGACAGCACCTCGGGCACCTCGCCGAACGCGGGGCGCACGTACGGCTCCAGCCCCTCGAGCGCGCGGCCGGAGGTGTCGTTGCGCAGCAGCAGGCTTTCGGGGGCCACGGTGTCGCGCAGCGCCTGCACCAGGTCGTCCAGCACCCGCTCCACGCCGGCGGTGGTCACCTGCGCGACCAGGTGCGGGCCGAAGCGGTCCACCACCAGGCCGGGAAGCCCGTCGCCCTCGCCGTAGCACAGGCGGTAGTACGGGCCGGGGAAGACGGCCTCGCGCAGGGCCAGGGCGCGGGCCAGGCGGCGGCGCAGCAGGTCGCCGTCCAGCGGGCGGTTGCGCTGGCGGCTGACCAGGCGCGCGGCGATCAGGGAGCGGGGGTTCACGTAGGCGGTGCCCATGGGCGCCCCGCGCGCGTCCTGCACCTCGGCGGGCTCGCCGGGCTCGAAGTCCGTCAACGGCGTGGCGCGGACGTCCACCTCGTTGCTGAACACCCACAGGTGGCCCGCGCGCAGGCGGCGGTCCTCGTTCTTCTTCAGGCGGAGCGGACGAAGGGTCATGTCGTTGGACGTCGGTTGGCTTGCCGGGGCGCCGTGCGGCCCCCAAGATAGCCGGAGCCCCTGGCCGCCGCACGCGGCCCGCACTCCGATCAGCGAGGAAACCGATGGCCGACGGCAACTCCCAGTCCACCCCGGCACACGCGCCGGCCGCCGCGGCCGACTGGGAAACGCGCGCCCGGCGGCTGGAGGCGCTCTGCGGGCTGGCCACCGAGTCAGCCTCGATGGTGGACGCCGATCGCATCTGGGACGGCCTGTGCAAGCGCCTTCCCCCGGTGCTGGGCGCCGGCGCGGCCGCGCTGTCGACGCCGCTGATCGAGCAGCCGCGCGCGTGGGTGGCGGACGAATGGTCCATCGGCGCCGACGAGCTGACGGCGCTGGTGACGGCGCCCGCGGGGGAGGGCGGGCGGGTGGAGGTGGGGGGCGGCGCGGGGTTCGTCTTTCCGCTTCACCACGCGGGCGAGGCGGTGGGCACGCTGCTGGTGGCCTGGCGCACCCCGGGAGAGGCGGACGACGAGATGCATGCGCTGGCCGGGATGCTGGCGGGGCAGGCCGCCGCGGGGCTGGCCAATGCCCGCGCCTACGCCCGGCTGACCGAGGCCGCCGTGCGCCGCGAGCGGTTCTTTTCGGCGATGAGCCACGACCTGCGGACGCCCATCACCGCCATCGTGGGCTACAGCGAGCTGCTGGCCGACGGCATCGTGGGCGAGCTGAACGGGCAGCAGCACGACATGGTGGAGCGCATCTGCCAGGTGTCGGGCCACCTGTCGCAGCTGGTGAACGACATCCTGGACCTGGCCAAGCTAGACGCGGGACGGATGGAGTTCAACTGCGAAGAGGTGACCCTGGGCGCCCTGGTGGACGACGCGCTGGTGGTGGTGGAGCCGCAGGCGCGCAGCAAGGGGCTGGACCTGCGCACCGAGGTGGATCCGCTTCGCGACGAAACGCTGTGCGTGGACCCGCCCCGCGTGCGCCAGGTGCTGGTGAACCTGCTTTCCAACGCGGTGAAGTTCACCGCCGCGGGCGCCGTGTCCGTCGCGGCCGGGTGCGACGAGGGCGGGCGCGCGTGGATCGAGGTTCGCGACACCGGCCCGGGGCTGCCCTTCGGCAGCGAAGAGGCGGTGTTCGAGGAGTTTTTGCAGCTGGGCTCCGCGCCCAAGAGCAAGGGCGAGCCCGGCAGCGGGCTGGGGCTCGCCATCTCCCGCCGCCTGGCCCGCGCCATGGGCGGCGACCTGGTGGCCCGCAACGCGCCCCCCGCGGGCGCGGCGTTCACCTTCGTCCTTCCCGCCAGGGGCGAATGAAGCCCGGCGCTCCGCATGCCGCGGAGCGCCGCACCGACCTGATACGAAAGAAGGGATTCCTTCCATGCGCACATCGAAACGCACCCTCCTGGCCCTGGCCTCGCTCGCGCTGCTTCCGCTGGCGGCCTGCAAGGATTCCAGCGGCCCCGGCCGGAACCTGGTGGGCGAGGTGCACTTCACCTACAGCGGCGCGGTGAGCGGCGCATTCGAGGCCGAGGGCAAAGTGACCGCCGCCAACTCCGAAAGCGGCACCTTCGCGTTCGCGGAGCTGGCGGAAGATCCCCAGGGCGGCGACGCCCTGGTGCTCTACTCCCAGGCGGGCCGCTCCGGCAACAACAAGTACGACGCCCTGCTGGTCGTGCTCGAGGATCCGGCGAAGGGGACGGTCACCTGCACGGAGTCCAACGCCGACTGCGCGTTCCTGTCGGCGTTCGTGCTGGGCCAGGACGACACCTCCGCCGAAGACGCGGATGCGCTGTTCTTCGGCACGTCCGGGCAGCTCACCATCACGCACCTGGACGACGAGCGTGTCCGCGGCACGTTCACGTTTTCGATGTCGGGCTTCGTGGGCGTTGACGAGGACGCGGAGGTGGAGGTGCAGAGCGGGACGTTCGACCTGCCGCTGCTGGAGGAGGGCGACGTGCCGTTCAGCCAGGCCGCGTTCGGCGTCCTGCAGCGGTGACGGGACCGGCGTGACCGGGATGGAGGGCAGCGACGCGGTCGGCCGAGCCCGGCGCACGCCCCGGCGCCCCCCATCCCCAACCCTTCCCCCACAAACTGCGTGGGGGAAGGGAGCCAGTTCGGTGCGCGTCCGCGGCACCGAGGCTTGGGCCGGTTACCCGGGCTCTGCTCCTTCCTGAACTTTCAGCGCAGGCGCTCGGCCAGGCGCAGCGCGTCGAAGGGGGCGTGCACCTTGGCGTCGTTGTCGAAGTAGATGAACACGTCGCGTCCCCCGTGGACGTCGGCGGTGCGATCGGCCACGCACATGGCGTCGCGCGGATGGCACCCGGTGCGCCACTCGCGGATGCGCGACGCCCACCAGTCCAGCTGCGAGTCGCTGTATCCGCTGGCGTACAGTTCCTCGGCGCCGTGCAGCCGCACGTACACGAAGTCGCTGGTCGTGTCTTCGGCGTACGGCCACCGCCCCGCCGTGTCGGCGAACACGAAGGCGGCGTTGTGGGCGCGCAGCAGGTCTACGAAGCGGGGAGAGAGGAACCCCGGGTGGCGGATTTCGAAGGCGTGGCGGATGGTGCCCTGGTGCTCGGGCTCGGTCCACGCCCGCGCGTCCAGCCGGGCGTCGTGCCCGCGGGCCAGGCGCGACGCTTCGTCGTGCGTCTTGGGGATCAGCGCCAGGAAGTCGGCGAAGCGTTCCTCGTCGAACCGCATCCGCTCCGGGAACTGCCACAGCACGGGCCCCAGCTTTTCCGCCAGCCGCAGCACGCCCGACGCCAGGAAGTTGGCGAGCGCCACCTCCGCGTCCTTGAGCTTCTTCATGTGCGTGATGAAGCGGCTTCCCTTCACGGCGAAGACGAAGCCGGGGGGCGTGGCCTCGTACCACGTGCGGTAGCTGGTGGGGCGCTGAAGGGAGTAGAAGGAGCCGTTGATCTCGATGGTGTTCAGCCGGGACGCGGCGTAGGCCAGCTCGCGCTTGCGGGCCAGCCCCTCGGGATAGAAGACGCCCCGCCACCCGGCGTACGTCCATCCCGAAATCCCCACGTACGTGCTTCCACTCGTGCGTCGCGTGTCCATGCCGCGCGTATTCCGCAAACATGAAACCGCTGGTCTCCGTGTGAGGCTTTCTTTGTCAGTGGCCGGTGTGCCCCGTGTCGGCCGGCGCGGCGGCGGGGGCTGCGGCGGGCGGGGCCGTGGACGATCCGCCCTGGGCCGCCGCGTTGCTGGACGCGGGCACGTTCGACGGGGCGGGGGTCTGCACCGCGGGGGCGGCGCCGGTGTCCGCCGCGGGGGTGGTGGCCACGGGGGGCTGCATGGAGGGCGCGCTGTCGACGGTCAGCGGCAGCGGCGGGGCGGAGCCCGCGCTGACGGTGTTGTCGGTGGGCTCGGCTTCCTTGGCGCACGCGGCCACCGCGGCCGCGCAGGCGAGGGCCATCACACTTCCGCGGATCGCGGCGAAACGGGCCATGGGTCCTCCAGATACGAGAATCAGGGTCACGAAGGGCGACACCATACGCGGGGCATCCACGGAAGGCAACCGTGCCGTGCGATGCGGACCGCCGGGGAGTATACTGAATGCCTCCTTCCCTCGAACATTGCCTCCCGACCGCAATCCCATGCAGCAGATCCACCGGCTTCTCTCGCTTGCCGCCCTGTCGTTCTTCATGACCGCGTGCGGCAAGGACGGCGGCCCCACCGACCCGACGGGTCCCGCACCCGGCGAGCTCCGGTTCGAGTACTCCGGCGCGTACACCGGCACCTTCAGCGTAAGGGGCGATGTCATGACTAGCCGCGTGGCTGCCGCCGCGGTCGATTACGATGATGAAGACGAGCTGTACATCGTCGGCTACCGATACCCTCCGCAGGGGGCCGCTTTCGACGATTTCGGGATCGTGGTCCCGAATCCGAAGGTTGGAACCATCAATTGCATCACCATGGCTTCGTGCCCGGTGACGCACGCGTTCGTCGCGTTCAACGCCACTTCGCCCGGCAGCGGCTATGGAGACGCCACGTCGCTGCGCCTTACGATCTCCACCTTAGGTGCAGACAGCGTGAAGGGCACGTTCGAGATGCAGGTGCGGATGCGCGAGTCGGGAGCCATGCTTTCCGTCACCAACGGGGGGTTCAGCCTCCCGCGTCTTCACTTTTAGCAGGGACTCCCCTCTCGCAGCACGGCCCCGCCTCCGAGCTGCCTGGAGGCGGGGCCGTTGCTCGATCTTTCGCGAAACGTCTACCGCGTGGAGGCCAGCTCCTCGCGCTCCTTCTTGGCAGACTCCACCACGCGCGGCACCTCGTGGCCGGGCACCTCCTCGTACGCGTGGAAGGTGCGCGTGTGCGTGGCGCGCCCCTGCGTGAGCGAGCGCAGGGCGGTGGCGTACTTGTACAGCTCCGCCTGCGGCACCAGGGCGCGGACGCGCTGGTTCCGGCCCATCGGCTCGATGCCCAGGATGTGCCCGCGCCGCTGGTTCAGGTCGCCGATCACGTCGCCCAGGAACTCGTCGGGGGTGAACACGTCCACCTGCATCACCGGCTCCAGGATCACGGGCTGCGCCTTTTCGGCGGCGGCGCTGAAGGCCAGGATGCCGGCCATCTTGAACGCCATCTCCGAGCTGTCCACCGTGTGGTAGCTGCCGAAGTACACCTCGGCCTCGAAGTCCACCATGGGGAAGCCGGCCAGCACCCCGCGCGCCGACGCCTCCTGCACGCCCTTGTCCACCGCCGGGATGTACTTGCCCGGGATCACCCCGCCCACGATGGAGTCGGTGAAGCGGTAGCCGACACCGCGGTCCAGCGGCTTCAGGCGCAGGTGCGCGTCGCCGAACTGGCCGCGCCCGCCCGTCTGCTTCTTGTGGCGGCCCTGCGCCTCGGCCACCGCGCGGATGGTTTCGCGATAGGGAATGCGCGGCGCCTTTACCACCACGTCCACCCCGTTCTTGCGCTTCAGCCGCTCCAGCTGCACCTCCAGGTGAAGCTCCCCCAGCCCCCGCGCGATCGTCTGCCCCAGCTCGGGGACGTACTCGGAGGTGAAGCAGGGATCTTCCTCGTGAAGCGTGTGAAGCCCCACGGCGAGCTTGTCTTCTTCCCCCCGCGTCGCGGGCTCCACCGCCACGGCGATGTCGGGGTCGGGAAAGCTCACCCCGGCCAGCACCAGCGGGTGCCCGGGGGCGGAAAGCGTGTCGTTGGTGTGCGTGTCCCTGAGCTTGGCCACCACGCCGATGTCGCCCGCGCGCAGCCCGTCTACTTCCTGGCGGTCGCGGCCCTGCGGGATAGACAGGTGGGCCAGCTTTTCGGGCTTTTCGCGGGTGGCGTTGAACACCTCGCCGCCGCTGCCCACCGAGCCGCCGTAGATGCGGAAGTACGAGAGCTCGCCCACGTGCGGCTCGCTGGTGGTCTTGAAGACCAGCGCGGCGAACGGGTCGCTGTTCAGGTTCCGCAGCTCCACCACGGTGTCGGTGCGGCCCTGCGCCAGCTCGGCCGGGCGCTCCTGGGGCGAGGGCATCAGCTCCACCAGCTTGCTGAGCAGCGCCCGCGTCCCCCACGTCTTCGTCGGCGCGCCGCAGAACACGGGGTACAGGTCGCCCCGCAGCATGGCCTGCTTCAGCGCGTGCAGCGCCTCGTCGCGGGTGATGGTGTCGCCCTCCAGGTAGTGCTCCAGCAGGTTGTCGTCCGTCGCCGCGATGGTCTCGATCAGGTCGTTGTAGTAGCGGTCGACGATGGGCTGCAGCTCGGGCGGAACGTCGTGCTCCTCGTACTCGCCGGCCGTGGTGCCCTCGTTGTAGTAGTGCACCTGGTCGCTGAACAGGTTGACGATGCCGCGAAACTCGTCCCCCGCGCCCACGGGCACCTCCACCGGGATGGCCTTGGGCGTCAGGTGCTCGCGGATGTCCTGGTAGACGCGCTCGAAGTCGGCGTTCTGGCGGTCCATCATGGAGACGAAGAGGATGGCCGGCAGGTGCCTTTCCTCAACCAGGTCCCACACGCGCTCGGTGCCCACCTCCACGCCGTTGACGGCCGACAGGCACACCAGCGCGCCGTCGGCCACGCGGATGCCGGCGCGCGTTTCGCCCAGGAAGTCCAGGTAGCCGGGGGTGTCGATGAAGTTGATCTTGCTGTCCATCCACGCCGCCCAGGCCACGGACACGTTCATGGAGATGCCGTGTGCGTTTTCTTCGGGCGTGAACATGGTGAGGGCGGTTCCGTCATCCACCGACCCGTGGCGCTTTGTGGTGCCCGCCACGTAGCAGGCCGCGTCGACCAGGGTGGACTTTCCCGATCCGCCGTGGCCAACCACGCACACATTGCGGATGCGGTCCGTTGTGAATGAGGGGGCTGAAGCCATACGCACCTCCTGGAGAAGGGGGAGGGGTGGGAATGCCGCCCGTTCCCACACGCGGGCGGGTAGTGCAGGGTGGTTCCGGCGATGGTCTTCGTCAAGAGTTTTCGATGCGGCGCGAGGGTGGGGCGGGATGCAAGAAATGTACAGCGTTCCCCCTCCCCCGGCCCCTCCCCCGCATACTGCGCGGGAGAGGGGGGAACTTCGATCGTCGGAGGACAAGGGTGGGCGCATGCCGCGGCGGGGGGCCCCTCCCCCGGCCCCTCCCCGCACGGTACTGCTGTGCGGAGAGGGGAGAACTTCGGGCGAGGTTCGACCGGGACTGGCGCATGCCGCGGCTAGGCCCCTCCCCCAGCCCCTCCCCCGGCAAACTGCGCCGGGAGAGGGGAGTGTCATCCTGAGGCGCAGGCGCACCGGACTCGCCCGTACTGCACGCCCGGCGCGCCGAAGGATCTAGCGTGAACCACTACTCAGGCTGGGCGCGGCAGCGGCACGGAACCCCGAGACACTCCGTTCCCTTCGCGCGGTGAAACCTGCCTCGGCGCATGCCGCGGGTGGCCCCTCCCCCGCCCCTCCCCGCACGGAACTGCTGTGCGGAGAGGGGAGGACTTCGAGTGTCGTTCGATCGGATCGGCGCGGGCCGGCCGGGACGGAGACGGCCAAGCGGCCGGTTTCGTGCGGTCGTGGGTCGGTGCCATGAGTGGCCCCCCGACACGAAGGAATTCCGATGCGAATCCGTTTTGGACTGCGCTGGCCGCTGGCGGCCGCGCTGGCGTGCGCCGCGCTTTTCGCGACGGAGGCGCCGGCGCAGGACGACGAGGCGGCGCCCCAACGCTTCTGCCGCACGGGCCGCCCAGCCGCCGAATGCCGGGTTTTCCTCGTCCTGGAAGGGAACGCCTACATGGCCGTGGCGGGATCCCGCTTCCAGAGGCTGGATCATGTGGGCGTGCGCAGGCAGAGCCTGGAGCTTACCGGGTACGTAGCGTGGGAGGCGGGGGCCATGGTGAACGTGGCGAGCGACAAGGCAGTCGGAGGCACGTTCATGCTGGGAGGTGACGCCAACGGCTATCGCGTTGCGCTCAAAGGGCGCTACCGCCGCTGGCACGATCGCACCACGGCGATCGACCTGGGCGCGGGCATCATGGGGGCGGGCCGCAGCGTCGCCTACACCGACCGCGACGGCAACTACCACGTGCCCGCGGTGGGGCTGACCGCCGACGCTTCCATCGGCCTTGTGGACTGGGCCTCGGCCGGTGTGCGCGCCGACGTGCTGTTCAGTGAGAAGGGCGAGGGTCCCGCCATCGCGTACTACGGCGGCGTGCGGCTGGGCACCAAGCCGATGCTGGTGGCGTCGGCGGCGCCACTGGTACTCGCCGTGATCATCTTCGTGTTTGCCGGCTCAGGCGGGTAGCGAGGCTGCCGCATCACGCTCGACGAAAGCGGCCCTCCCCGATACCGGAGAGGGCCGCACTCACGCACTCACGCACGCACTCACGTCCCCGCCATCGCCGGCTGCTGCTCGAACACGCCCTCTTCGGTCTCGGCGATCAGGTGGTCCACCACGTCCTTCAGGTCGCCCGTGCGCTCGAAGACCTTCACCTGGCGGTCGGCGCTGGAGCCCTCGTCCATGATGCGGAAGGCGTACGACACCTCGGCGCGGCTCCCCAGGTCGTCCACCACGTCGTCCACGAACCACTCCAGCATCTCGCGGATCAGGTGGCGGGCGGGGCTCTCCTTCTGCTTGCCGAAGTCGATCAGGTTGCCGTCCAGCCCGTACCGCACCGAGCGCCACTTGTTCTCTTCGATCAGGTCCGACGGGTACAAGCGGAACGTCATGTTGTCGCGCCGCAGCTTCCACAGCTTGGCGATGATGGCCTGCAGGATGGCGCCCACGCACACGGCCTCGTCCACGCGCGTGCACACGTCCAGGAAGCGGAACTCCAGCGTGGGATACGCGTGGTGAGGGCGCAGGTCCCAGTAGAGCTTACTGCCGTCGGGAATGCACCGCGTGGAGACGAGCGTTTCCTGCAGCTCGGCAAAGTCTCCCCAACTGCGCATGATGCGGGGCACGCCCGTCCGCGGGAAGTTGCGGAACACCACGCTGCGGTAGCTCTTGAGCCCCGTGTTGCGGCCCATCCAGAAGGGCGAGCTGCTGGACAGGCACAGGATGTGGGGCAGGAAGTAGCGCGACACGTTCATCGCGTCGATCAGGAATTCCGGGTCTTCGATGCCCACGTGCACGTGGGTGCCAAAGATCAGGAGCTGCTGCGCCAGGTCCTGCATGTCCTGCTTGACGCCGATGTAGCGCTCCAGCGGCGTGATCTCCTGCGTCATCCAGCTGCTGAAGGGGTGCGTGCCCGCCGCGACGACCTTGAGGTTCTTTCGCGCGGCCAGCCCCATCACCATTCCGCGCAGCCGCCGCAGCTCGGCGCGCACCTCCTGCGGCGTGCGGCAGACGGTGGTGCCCACTTCCACGATGGACTGGTGGAGTTCGGGCTTGATCTCGCCCAGGATCATGTGGTCGTCTTCCAGCAGCTCGGTGATGTACGACCGTAGCTCCCGGGTTTCGGGGTCGATGATCTGGTACTCTTCTTCGATGCCGAGCGTCAGCGAAGGAGCCTTCATGCGGACAATCCCTGGGATGGTGTTGCGGGCCGATGCTGCGTTTACCTGGGCACTCGCTTCGTTTGGTGCTCCGGCTGCACGGATCGCGCCGGTTCCCCCTCCCCCGGCCCCTCCTCCGCAAACCGCGCGGGAGAGGGGGGAACTTCGTCGCGGGCCGACCGGGTCCGGGCGCTGCCGCGGCGGGCCCCTCCCCCAGCCCCTCCCCCGGCAAACTGCGCCGGGAGAGGGGGGAACTTCGGTCCGGGTTCGACTGGCTGCCTCGCATTCCGCGGGAGCCCCCTCCCCCCGGCCCCCGTCCCCCGCTGCGCAGGGGAGGGGGAGACCTGAATCGCGCTTGGGCCGGCCCCGCGCACTCGACTGCGTGTGCAGTCCGCGCAGGCGGACTTTGGGCCGTTGTTGCCGCGACTTTAGTCGCCCCAGCAGGGCCGGGCCTGTACCTCCATGCTCGTCGCCGCACCTCGGCCTGAAGTGTATCCCCTCTCCCACGCTGTTTGTGGGAGAGGGTGGCGAGCCTAAGCGAGCCGGGTGAGGGCCCCAGCGGAGCCGAGGTGCGCCCCCTACCGCGGCTCCACCAGCATCGTGGCCACGCTCGAGCCGCCACCGGCCGTGACGTTCAGCAGCGGGTCCGTGGCGATGCGGGTGAGGGCGCCGTCCACGTGCGCCGTCATCGTTACGTACGGCGCGATGTCGAGCATGCGGTCCGTCACCTGTACCTGCCCGTCCACCCAGCTGGGGAACGGCTCGGTGGGCAGGATGATCCGCTCCTGCACCACGTGCGGACGCGTCAGCGCCGTCTGCACCGCGGCCGTCCACTCGTCGTCGGACACGAGCCACCCCAGCACGATGCCGTGCCCGCCGTAGTCGTCGTTGGGCTTCAGCACCAGGCGCTCGCGGTTCTGCGCCATCCACGGCAGCAGGTCGATCTGCTCCGCGCCCCGGCTGGTGCGGCGCTCCTCCACCACGCGCGTCCACGGGATGCACGCGTCGATCACTGCCCGCTCGTCTGCATCGAACATCTCCGCGTTTCGCTCGTCGCCCAGCACGGCCAGGCCGGCCTTCTTGTAGATCACCTTGCAGCGGAACGGGTTGATCATGCACACGGCTCCGTCCTTGACCGCCTTCACGACGGGGTTGTCCATCCCTATCCGCATGACCAGCTCGTCGATCAGCACGCGCTTGTAGATGAGCGTGATCTCGAAGCCGCCGGGGGCGATCAGCTTGCCGTCGCGGTACTCGCACTCGCGCGGATCCGCGATCTGGGCCTCGATGCCGTGCGCGCGGAAGTAGTCGCGGAAGAAGACGAATTCGCTGACCGTCGGCACGTCGGCCCAGTCCAGGATGCCGATGCGGGGCAGCTCGCGGCGCCCCGACCATTCCTGGAACGACTGCAGGAGCGCGTGGAGCACGCCGTGCCTGGCGGGAAGCGGATGCAGCACGTGCGTTCGCATGAACTCGCCCGTCACCGGCAGCGCCAGGAACGTTTCCGACAGCACGTCCACGTACGCCGGGCCGGCGGGCGTCTCGGCGTTGTACTCCGTCACCTTGAGCGTGCCGTCCTCGGCCGAGAAGAAGGTGTCCAGCCGCGACGTGGGGCAGGGCGAGCGGAAGCCGGGATCGAAGTGCACGATCTCTTCTTCCCAGTCCAGCAGGTGGAACTGGGCGCGGAAGCCGTCATCCGCCATCGCGCGCTCGTGGATCTTGCGATACGCGCTCATCAGCGTGCCCACCTGGCGCCGGATCCAGGCGTACTGGGCGTGCGTCAGCATGCGCGGGCGCAGCGTCGAGCAGAGCGGCCGGTCGCCGAAGTACATCCCGTGGCGCCGGTGGTCGTCTTCCATCAGCTCCGCGCTCCCCGACGCCAGCCCCTCGTCGCCCAGCAGCCGGTGCCAGGTGTCGATGGCCTGGCGAACGGTGGCGGCGTCGTTCACGCGTGCCCCTCTTCGGCCTCGGCGCGGACGATTCGGTCCGGCGCGTCACCGGGGTCGGCGGCGGACCGGGAGGTCGATACGGAGCCGGAACCCGCCACGGGCTGCGCGGCCGGGGCCTCGGCCGGAGCCTCGACCGGCGGAGGCGAGCCGGAGCCCAGGACCGCCGCGCCGCCCACCATCTCGGCCGAGTGGCGCGAGCCGGCGAACAGGTCTTCCCACTTGAGCTCGCGCACCTGCGGCCGCGGGTTCTTGGCCAGGTCGATGGCCATGTCGGCCATGTGCTTGACCACCCAGTCGAAGTAGTGCGGGGTGAGCGAGTAGATGTCCATGTCGGGCGCGGGGTTCATGAAGTCGATGGCGTAGGGAACGCCGTCGCGCACCGCCCACTCCATGGAGTTCATGTCGTATCCCAGCGCCCGCACCAGCTTGCGCGAATCGTCCACCACGCGCCGGCCCAGCTCCTCGCCCATGTGGGCGTGCTCCACGTGGTACTTTCGCTCGCGCGGATCGTACTTGATGGGGAGGATTTCGTCCTGCCCCAGGCAGATGCAGCGGATGAAGTGGTCCCAGTGGATGAACTCCTGCACGATCATCGTCAGCAGGCCCGACGTGTCGTAGTTGTCGATCAGCTCGCGCATGGTGCGGCAGACGTACACGTCCTTCCATCCGCCGCCGTGCGCGTCCTTGAGAATGCAGGGCAGGCCGATGTACTCGACGATGGCCTCCCAGTCCAGCGGGTACTTGAGGTTGCGGAGCGACTCGTCGTGAACGATGCCGGGGATGTACTCCTTGTTGGGGAGCACGATGGTCTTGGGATGCGCGATCCCCAGGCGGGTGGCGAGCGCCGCGCCGAAGAACTTGTCGTCGGCCGTCCACATGAACGGGTTGTTGACGACGGTGCAGCCCTGGATGACGGCCTGCTTGAGGTAGGTGCGGTAGAACGGCACCTCGTGCGAGATGCGGTCGATGATCACCGCGTACTCGCTGGGGTCGTCCATGCGCGGCGCGCCCAGCTGCACGAACTCGGCGGTGACGCCCTCGTTCCGCCGGTTGACCTCTTCGATGAAGGCCGGGGGAAACGACCACTCCCGCCCCACGATCAGCCCCACTTTCAGCGCCATCTCCGCTCCTCCGGTTCGTTTGATTGCCGGTTCCCGGCGTTCACTCCCGCACTGACGCACTCCCGCACTTCCCGATCAGTCGCTTCCGTTGATGTAGGTGCGGATCATCCGCTCCCAGTACGGCCAGTCGTGCGACCACCCGTCCCACAGCCGCAGCGCGTTGCCCACGCCTTTTTCCCACAGGATGCGCGAGAGGTGGCGGTTGTTGTCGACGAACTGGTCCGTCTCGCCCGTGGCCAGGATGATGTCCATCCGGCGCAGCGCCTCCAGGTGCCCGTGGTCGTGCAGCTCGCTGACGAAGTGCGACGGGTTGTTGCCCTTGATCGCGTCGTCGTAGTAGCCGTCGGCGAACTGGCGGATGTCGTACATTCCGCTCAGCCCGATCACCCGGTTGAACAGGTGCGGGTGCCGCAGCGCCATGGTTACCGCGTGGTACGCGCCGAAGCTGGCGCCGGTGGCCATCAGGAACGGGTTGTCGTTGCGGCTTCGCGAGAATGGAACCACCTCGCGCACCACGTAGTTCTCGTAGTCGTACTGCCGCTGGGCGCGGTCGCGCGGATGCTTCCAGCGCGCGTACCAGCTTTCGGCGTCTACGCTGTCGACGCAGAAGAGCTGAAGCCAGCCGTTGCGCAGGTGGTCGCCCAGCACGTTCGTCATCCCGCGGTCTTCCCACTCGAAGTAGCGCCCCTGCGAGGTGGGAAACACCACCATGCGCGCGCCCGAATGGCCAAAGACCAGCATCTCCATGTCACGCCCCAGCGAGGGGCTGTGCCAGCGGTGGTACTCGCGGTTCACGTGGGGCTCTTTCTCCGGTCAGGTCCACTCGTCGTCGCACGGGGCGCGGCTGCACCCGCAAACCGCGCACCGGCGGCAACGTAGGGGCGCGCGGGGCCGGACGGAAGGGGCGGGGAACGGCGGCGTTGGACGCGAAAACGGGCGCGGATCCGCTCCGCGCCCGTCCCGCATCTCCAGCCCTTCCGCGTTCTTACCGCCAGGGCTGCGGCAGGCGGCGTACGACGACGCGGTCCACCCCCAGGTCGTCCACCTCGGTGAAGGCGACCAGCCCACCCCGGCTGATGGCCGCCGGCAGGCCCAGCCCGGTGATGGTGCCCAGGTACTGCCCCTCGGCCGTCAGCAGGTCCACCGGGCCGTCTTCCGCTCCGAACGCCGGTGTGCGCTCCACCCACAGCTTGCCGGACGGGGCCACGCGCAGCCCCTTCAGCGCCGGAATGGTGTCGGCGAAGCGCATCTCGGCGAGCTGCTGCTCGAGGCCGGGGAGGCGCGGCGCGCGCGGCGGGGGACCGCTGCCACCGCCACGGTTGATGGTGATCCTGCCCCGGCCGCTCTCCACCATCTCGCGCCGCTCCGCCCGGGCACGCTCGCGGTCGCGCTCCGTGGTCCGGCGCACGGGCATGGGCCGCTGCAGGTAGCGCACGGTCTGGCCGTTGGCGTCCAGGATGCGCACCGTGTAGCCCGAGGTGAAGCTCAGCGCCATCTGCCCGCCCGGAAGCACGCCGAACAGCACCGCGGGAGAGAACGTGGGCGGCGGCGACACGCGGATCACCATTTGCCCGGGCGAGCTGCTGGAGCTCTGCGTAGTCCACTGCTGCGGGATCTGGTACAGGCTCACCGGGTTGCCGCCGCCGAACGGATAGAAGGTCAGCGGTACGATGTTCTGGGTGTGGGTGCCGGTCCGCGGATTGGCGGTGGGAGCCGCGCGGAAGGTGCTCACCACGCCGCCGCGCGGGTGCCAGGCCATCGGGGTGTTCATCGCCGGCATCAGGCCCTCGACGGCCACGTTGCGGATGAACGTTCCGTCGGGCCGGAACAGGCTGTACGCGGGGCGGGCCATGTCCATCACCACCACGGTGCCGTCGCCGGTGATGGCCAGCTGCATGGGCACGGTCAGCTCGCCCGGGCCCTGGCCCTTGCGCCCGATCTGGCGGATGAAGCGGCCGTTCGGCCCGTACACCATCACCCGCGCATTGGGGCGGTCGAGCACGTACAGGTTGTCGGATGCGTCGAAGGCCACGCCCGCGATCTCGCCGAAGATCTCGTGCTCCGCCCCCTCCGCCGCGCCGATGGCGTACACCTGCGGCGCCGTTCCCGACAGCACGCGGTCCTGCCGCGGCAGCTGCACCACCCGTCCCTGCGCCGCCGCCGCGCTGGCCGCCATCAGCGCCGCCGCCAGCAGCGGGGCCGCCGTGGTCCTCATCCTGATCATCATCCCGCTCCTGGTGGGTCTGTTCGCGGAAGAACGCCGCGCTTCCGAGTTCCTGTCGCGGGTTTGGACGCCGCCATGAACCGCACTGTTGCCGGGGGTGGATGAGGGAATGATGAAGGGCGAGCGGGGGAGGCGCGCATCCGGGGACCGGAAGGTGCAGGAACGAGAGATGGAACTGAGCGCCAGACGCGTCGGCGAGCTAGATTCAGCCATCGCGCGACAGCAGCGGCGAGCACGCACCTACGAACCGGAGCAAAAATGGCGAGGCGTCCCAACTACAATTTCGAGAAGCGCCAGAAGGAAATCGACAAGCAGAAGAAGAAAGAAGAAAAGGCCGCGAAGAAGCTCGCCCGCAAGGAGGGCGGCGACGACGACGAGCTGGGCGGGGTGATGGACGAGGGCACCGAGGGCCCCGGCGGCGAGACCGAGCCGTCCGACGAGGACGACGCGTGAGCGCTGGGGCACCCCCCCGGCCGGCCGGCGTGGACGCGGAGCTGCGCGCCAGGATTTCTGCCCTGAGTGAGGAGGGGTGGGAAATCTGGCGCCGCTTCGATACCGAGGTGCGCCAGAACGAGTGGCACCCGTTCGTCCCGGCCGACTACGAGGTGGTGCTGGACGCGTTGATCGAGCTGCGTGCGCCGGGGCTCCGCTTCCTGGAGTGGGGCTCGGCCACGGGCGTCATCACCATCATGGCCGACCTGCTGGGGTTCGAGGCGTACGGGCTGGAGCTGGACGGCGAGCTGGTGGACGTGGCGCGCGGGCTGGCGGAGCGCTACGGCTCGTCCGCGAAGTTCGTGGCGGGCAGCTTCATCCCGTCGGGCTACAAGTACCGGCCCAAGGGCGGGGACGGGCGCATCGGCACCATCGGGGACGGCGCTTCGGGATACCCGGCGCTGGGGCACCCGTTGGAGGACTTCGACCTGGTGTTCGGGTACCCCTGGCACGGCGAAGAGCCGCTGATGCACGACCTGATGCGGGCCTACGGCGGACGTGGCGCACGGCTGTTGATTCACGGTGGTGGCGAGGCGGGCGTGCGTGTGTTCAGGGACGGCAAGCAGGTGGTCTGACGCGGACCGTCCGCGCGGAAGAACGACGTACCGGATGAGGCCGGGTGTGGCGCATACCGCGGCGCCCCCCATCCCCAGCCCTTCCCCCGCAAACTGCGCGGGGGAAGGGAGCCAGTCCGGCGCGCTTCCTCAGACGTGGGGTGGCTCGGGTCCCAGCGCGCACCAGCTGTCATCCTGAGGCGCAGGCGCACCGTCCCATCCCGTACACCATACCTCGCGCGCCGAAGGATCTAACCGCGGATCCGTACAAGCCCGGGCGCGGCAGCGGTCACGAAAGCGGGGGCCTCGGTCTCCTCGCGGTGTGCGGAGGGCGGGGCGTTTCGACTGCTCCGGCGCATTCCCCGGCTGCCCTCTCCCCCGGCCCCTCTCCCGCAAGCGGGCTACCCATTACCCACATCTCTGATAGGGGTGTCAGGGCCGAAATACAAGGCGCAGTCTGCAAAAATGCCGTGGGAGCGTAGGTTTGAGGCCGCGTCAAACCCGTCGTCGACGTAGGAGTGTGTGGCGTCTACGCACCG